>NZ_JBRJHH010000033.1:0-1113 GCF_053628915.1 Pseudoalteromonas sp. MBR-15 | reverse complement strand
ATACCATTCCGCATAAAGATTAAATCAATTTAATCCATTCCCGATTGCACATTTTCTTCACTCGATCTGGTATCGAAATAAAGTGATTCCATGCCTTTGAAACTTCATCGACAATTTCGTCATAGCCCGAAAACACTCTATTGGATAAACAATGTTGTCGTATCCAGCTCCATACTTGCTCTATTGGATTTAGCTCGGGTGAATAAGGTGGAAGCTTTATCAGGGTTAGGTTTTTAAATTCTGCAGCTGTATCGTATGTGTGCCAGCCTGCGCCATCTATTATCACGACAGCATGCCTTCCAGCAGGTGTTGCGTGTGAAATCTGGCGCATGTGCTGCGTCATCGCTTCTTTATTTACGAATGGGCTAACTAACGCTTCTGTTTGGCCTGTGGCTGGACATACCGCACCAAATAAATATCCATAGTCAAATTGCTGTTGTTTTACAATCCGTGGCCGAGTGCCTGTTTCAGCCCAAATACGCGTAGTCGGATTTTGCTGGCCAAATCGTGCTTCATCCTGAAACCATACGTCGATACGGTCAAGAGGAAGGTGTCCTGGTGTGTGAAGGATCGTTTCCAGTTGGAAGTTTTTTAAAAGCTTCTTGGCTCTGTAATGATTGTTTCGGGTGTTTAGAGCGACTTGTGATCCAACTAAAGCCAAGTTGCTTTAGAATTTTATAGACATGATTTAAGTGATAATGAACACCAAACTCAGTGTGAATGTAATGCACAATGTCTTCACCGGTAAGGCGTCCACCTTGAAGTTCTGTGTTCGTGCGCTTTATAAATTCAGACAGTTGCTCAAGTTGCCGCTGTTGTAATCTTGATGGGCGTCCTTGAATAGGCTTATTGTCTAAACCATCCAGCCCATGCTCTAAGTAACTAGAAACCCATTTATTAACACTACTTCGTGCTGTGTTAAGACGTTTTGCAATATCGGTTCTGCTATTACCCTCATAAAATAATGACACTGCGAGCAATCGCATGCGCTTTCGTGCGTTTGGTTCTTTTCGTGAAAGCGCCAAAAGTTGTTCAGATATATTTGGGTTCAATGTTATTAACCGGTGATTTTATATAGCCTATATTAGATCAGATATTTAAGCGGAATGGTAT
>NZ_JBRJHH010000032.1:0-1262 GCF_053628915.1 Pseudoalteromonas sp. MBR-15 | reverse complement strand
TCTATTTTCTCATCCATAAAAAAACCCGAGACTAAGCTCGGGTTTTTCTTGAATGCTTAATGCATCACTATAGTTGATTACTCAACGATAGTTGCAACAACACCAGCACCAACTGTACGGCCACCTTCACGGATAGCGAAGCGTAAACCTTCGTCCATCGCGATTGGAGCGATTAGCTCTACAGTCATCTTGATGTTATCACCAGGCATTACCATTTCAACGCCGTCTGGTAACTGTACGTCACCTGTTACGTCAGTTGTACGGAAGTAGAACTGTGGACGGTAACCTTTGAAGAATGGAGTATGACGGCCACCTTCATCTTTAGAAAGTACGTATACTTCTGAAGTGAATTTAGTGTGTGGCTTGATTGAACCAGGCTTACAAAGTACTTGACCACGCTCAACGTCTTCACGCTTAGTACCACGTAGAAGTGCACCGATGTTCTCACCCGCACGACCTTCGTCTAGAAGCTTACGGAACATCTCAACACCTGTACATGTTGTCTTCGTAGTTTCTTTGATACCTACGATTTCAACTTCGTCATTCACGTTGATGATACCAGCTTCAACACGGCCAGTTACAACTGTACCACGACCTTGGATTGAGAATACGTCTTCGATAGGCATGATGAATGGCTTATCGATGTCACGCTCTGGCTCTGGGATGTATGAATCTAGCGCTTCAGCTAGTTCAATGATTTTCGCTTCCCATTGCTCTTCGCCTTCTAGGGCTTTAAGTGCTGAACCTTGGATTAGAGGTAAGTCGTCACCTGGGAAATCGTACTCAGAAAGAAGTTCACGAACTTCCATCTCTACTAGCTCAAGTAGCTCTTCGTCATCAACCATGTCACATTTGTTCATGAATACGATGATGTAAGGTACGCCAACCTGACGAGAAAGTAGGATGTGCTCACGTGTTTGTGGCATAGGACCGTCAGTTGCAGCAACTACTAGGATTGCGCCGTCCATTTGAGCAGCACCAGTGATCATGTTTTTAACATAATCGGCGTGTCCTGGACAGTCTACGTGTGCGTAGTGACGAGTTGGTGTATCGTACTCAACGTGTGAAGTTGAGATTGTGATACCACGCTCACGCTCTTCTGGAGCGTTATCGATTGATGCGAAGTCTTTAGCTGTACCACCGTATACTTTTGCAAGTACGTTAGTGATTGCTGCAGTTAGGGTAGTTTTACCGTGGTCAACGTGGCCGATTGTACCAACGTTTACGTGCGGTTTTACGCGTTCAAACTTTTCTTTTGCCAT
>NZ_JBRJHH010000031.1:0-1266 GCF_053628915.1 Pseudoalteromonas sp. MBR-15 | reverse complement strand
TGTAGTGGTCAACTAATTTTGGCCACAGTTTTAGAATCTTGATATCTAACCTCAGATTCATTCGGCGCTAAACCAGCATTATAATGATGTGGTCTAACATTATTGTAATATCCGTTTATATAATCACTCACACTATATTTAGCGTCTCTAAAGTTTTCATATCCAACTTTTGGCATCCATTCCGTCTTAAAGCTTCTAAAAAATCGTTCCATTGGCGCATTATCCCAACAGTTTCCGCGCCTACTCATACTTTGTTTGATTTTATAGCGCCATAAACGTTGGCGATATTTCAAACTTGTATAATGACTACCTTGGTCTGAATGAAACATCAGTCCTGACGGTTTCCCTCTGCTTTCATACGCGAGTTCAAGCGCTTTTAATGTTAAATTAGTATCTGGTGACAATGACATCGCCCAACCAACTACTTTGCGTGCAAATAAATCAATAACGACGGCTAAATAGGCCCAACGATTGCCTGTCCAAATATACGTCACATCACCGCACCATACGGTATCTGGCTCAACAACATCAAACTGTCTATCGAGCAGGTTTGGGATTTCAAGATGCTCATTACCACCCCTTTTATATTGATGCTGTGGTACTTGGCAGCTCTCTAGTTTTAGTTTAACCATTAGCTTAGCGGCGCGATAACGGCTTAATTCAAAATCGTTATTCGTTGCGATTGCCGCGATCGTTCGCGCTCCAGCTGAACCACCGCTCATTGCATGTATGGCTTTGACTTCAGCTTCTAGCCTTATTTGCTCTGGTGTCGGCGTTGTATCCCGTATGGCCCAATATTTATAGCTGCTGCGATGCACATTAAATACGCTACACAACACGCTAATTGGGTAACGCTCTCTTTGATTTAACTTTTCAATTAACGAGAATTGTTCAGGGAGTCGGACATCAAGAGAGCGGTAGCCTTTTTTAATATATCCTTTTCTAATTCAATGCGTTGGATTTGTTTTTTAAGCTCACGAATTTCAATTTGTTCGGGTGTCATTGGTGATGCAGTGGGAGTCTGGCCATTCCGTTCTTGCTTTAATTGAGTTACCCACTTACTTACAGTTGATTTACCAACCCCCATAACCTTAGCTGCATCTTCTTGCGTATAGCCTTGATCAACTACAAGCTGAGCTGTCTCTAATTTTATTGCTGCAGAATACGTTGCGCGTTTTAATTTCGTCATTTTTTCACCCAAATTTGTATGCTTATTAGCATAACATTTCTTTCTTAATGGGTGGCCAAATTAACTATGCCACTATA
>NZ_JBRJHH010000029.1:0-2205 GCF_053628915.1 Pseudoalteromonas sp. MBR-15 | reverse complement strand
GCTACGAGCTACGAGCTACGAGCTACGAGCTACGAGCTACGAGCTACGAGCTACGAGCTACGAGCTACGAGCTACGAGCTACGAGCTACGAGCTAACAAGATTATTGATATATATGAAAAAGAGTAAAGTGAAAGCTTTACTCTTTTTTTATTGGTTTTGATAGCTGTAACAAATAGGCGCGGTAAATTTTCTAACACTATAATGTCCCTAGATGAGTTAGAGTAATTGCTTTAAAAGTCTGTTATGAGCGGACATTGAATATTTTCTTTTGATACATTTTTATATTTAGAATTTACAACTTTCCTCTATATTCAGAAAAATAAGCAATTAGCGCATATTTGTCATCAGACCACTTTACCAAACTAAAAATATTTTGTTAGCTAGCAAAAGGTTAGCTAATTTGATAAAAATGTAATAATGATAAGAGTGAGTAGTTGTGTGGTAGAAATATACGCGATTTGCGCACTATTAAAGTGTGAAGAGCCTATGAGATACATAGAAGTAGAATGGAAGCATGATTTCAGTGATGTACCTACGAGGCTTATTTCTGAAACTGGGCCAGATGACTACGAAACAAGAAAATTGGAGTTCTTTCCTGATGGCTCGGTTGGCTATGCTTTCAAATCAATAGAAAGCCCCAATACGAGACTAGGTATTGATGTTGTGCCGCCCTTAAAAGAAATAAACTCTCAAGAAGAGTTCAAGGGAAAAGCAATATCAAAAAAACAATTCGAGTTGCTTTGGCAAGAGTATGTGCCAAGTAGCTCTTAACAAGTTTAGGCAAGCGACGCAAAAAAGCGGCGCGCCTGCTAAAGGCGTTAGGAGTACCAATGAGACCGTGCATATTTCTTGCTTTGTGTATAACTTCATTGAATGTATTTGCAATAGATAAGAGTCAATACACACCAGAACAATTGTTTGTTATTGGCACTGAATTATTCAAAGAAGAAAGAAATGAGTTTAATCCTAAATTGGGTTTAGAATTCATGCTTGAATCAGCAAAATTCAAATATGAGCTTGCCCCTTTCGGGTTATGTGTTTCCTTATCAACTACAAAAGAAATTTTGGATTTAATAGAAGCTTATTCGTGGTGTTACGTCGCTGAAAAAATTGGCAACAAATATTCGAAAATGGCAGCGAAAAGAAGTAAGGAAATATTGGGTAAAATACTTTTGGATGATGGTGTTGAAGCAGTTACTGAAGCAAAAGAGTTAGGGAAATTCAAGTACAGTCAATAAGGTACACCTAACAAGGCAATTATAGGTGGGACGTCTATAGCTTTGCTGACGCTCATTCTTCGCTAATTTTAGCCAAGCTTAATCCGCCTATTATGCGGGCGTTACCGAATAAATACTCTAATTTATTTTTGTCCAAAAACCACTTAAGTAAATGCTCCATATTGGCTTTGAGTGAATAGCGAATCTAAGCCCATGTCTGCCGAATGATTGAATTAAAGGTATTATAACGAGCAGGTAATACTCTGTTTTTTTTACAGACCAAATATAAACTTTCTATTACTGGTTGTTTAGGTTTGAAAACCTTTAAACGTTTAGGGAGATAAAAACTGTCAACGGCACTTTTGGGTAATACGGTAAAGCCAATGCCTTGAGCGATTGGTTCTAAGATTTGGCTAATTTGGTTAATTGAACCGACAACAGGAATTTTGCTAACATCTAGTTGTGTTAATTCTTGTTCTAATGATTGCTTAAAATACAAAGACAAATAATGTTCGGCATCTGGATGATTGATTAGCCCTAACTCTGAAAATAATCGCTCCCAGCTATTATTAACATTAGCTTTTTGGGGCAAAATCAAACACAGCTCTTCTTTGCCAAGCACTTCAAAATCAAAGAAACTTTCATTGGGTATATTGGTCACAATTCCTTGGTCAATATGTCCGTTTTTGATATCAGCCAAAATTTGATGATTAGGGGCTGCTTTAATATTAATGTGAATGTTGGGATGTTGATTTTGAAGTGGTAATAACCTTGGGTAAAGTAGTAACGCCACTGAACCAGAGCATGCTAAGGTGCATTCTCCTGATAAAGGGTCATCAAAGCTTAGTTGCTCAAAGAGAAACTTTTCATTCCTCATTAACGCTTTCGCATGGTGTAGTGGTCAACTAATTTTGGCCACAGTTTTAGAATCTTGATATCTAACCTCAGATTCATTCGGCGCTAAACCAGCATTATAATGATGTGGTC
>NZ_JBRJHH010000028.1:0-3085 GCF_053628915.1 Pseudoalteromonas sp. MBR-15 | reverse complement strand
ACAATTGTTATTTATCAAGAGTTTTCAAAAGTAAAAATATGCCAATTAATTGAAAAATTAATCGGTATCTACTTTAGTATTCTCATCATTATTTGATGAATTAACTTCTGGCGAAGTTAACAGCTGTCACTAACAAAGACCCGTTTGGGTTGTATGGTTAAGTGACTAAGCGTACACGGTGGATGCCTTGGCAGTTGGAGGCGATGAAGGACGTATTAACTTGCGATAAGCCTAGTCAAGCTAGTAAAAAGCACTTGAGACTAGGATTTCCGAATGGGGAAACCCACCTGCTTGCAGGTATCTTGCACTGAATACATAGGTGTAAGAGGCGAACGCGGAGAACTGAAACATCTAAGTACCCGTAGGAACAGAAATCAACCGAGATTCCGGAAGTAGCGGCGAGCGAAACCGGACCAGCCCTTAAGCTTATTATGTGTTAGTGGAACATTCTGGAAAGTATGACGATACAGGGTGATAGTCCCGTACACGAAAATGCATCTTAAGTGAAATCGAGTAGGTCGGAGCACGTGAAACTTTGACTGAATATAGGTGGACCATCATCTAAGGCTAAATACTCCCAACTGACCGATAGTGAACCAGTACCGTGAGGGAAAGGCGAAAAGAACCCCTGTGAGGGGAGTGAAATAGAACCTGAAACCGTGTACGTACAAGCAGTAGGAGCCCACTTGTTGGGTGACTGCGTACCTTTTGTATAATGGGTCAGCGACTTATATTTTGTAGCGAGGTTAACCGATTAGGGTAGCCGTAGGGAAACCGAGTCTTAACTGGGCGTTGAGTTGCAAGGTATAGACCCGAAACCCGGTGATCTAGCCATGGGCAGGTTGAAGGTTGAGTAACATCAACTGGAGGACCGAACCCACTAACGTTGAAAAGTTAGGGGATGACCTGTGGCTAGGAGTGAAAGGCTAATCAAACCGGGAGATAGCTGGTTCTCCCCGAAATCTATTTAGGTAGAGCCTCGGACGAATACTTACGGGGGTAGAGCACTGTTAAGGCTAGGGGGTCATCCCGACTTACCAACCCTTTGCAAACTCCGAATACCGTAAAGTACTATCCGGGAGACACACGGCGGGTGCTAACGTCCGTCGTGAAGAGGGAAACAACCCAGACCGCCAGCTAAGGTCCCAAAGTCATAGTTAAGTGGGAAACGATGTGGAAAGGCCCAGACAGCCAGGAGGTTGGCTTAGAAGCAGCCACCCTTTAAAGAAAGCGTAATAGCTCACTGGTCGAGTCGGTCTGCGCGGAAGATGTAACGGGGCTAAACTATGCACCGAAGCTGCGGATTCAAAATTTATTTTGAGTGGTAGGGGAGCGTTCTGTAAGCCGTTGAAGGTGTACCGGGAGGTATGCTGGAGGTATCAGAAGTGCGAATGCTGACATGAGTAACGATAATGCGGGTGAAAAACCCGCACGCCGGAAGACCAAGGGTTCCTATCCCATGTTAATCAGGGTAGGGTAAGTCGACCCCTAAGGCGAGGCCGAAAGGCGTAGTCGATGGGAAACGGGTTAATATTCCCGTACTTGGTATAATTGCGATGGGGGGACGGAGCAGGCTAAGCAAGCATGGCGTTGGTTGTCCATGTGAAAGTGAGTAGGTTGAGAGTTTAGGAAAATCCGGACTCTTAAGACTGAGACACGAGACGAGCACCTAAGGGTGTGAAGTTGTTGATGCCATACTTCCAGGAAAAGCCTCTAAGCTTCAGATTATACCGAATCGTACCCCAAACCGACACAGGTGGTCAGGTAGAGAATACTAAGGCGCTTGAGAGAACTCGGGTGAAGGAACTAGGCAAAATCGTACCGTAACTTCGGGAGAAGGTACGCTCCGATTGGTGATGAGACTTGCTCTTTAAGCTGATTGGAGCCGCAGTGACCAGGTGGCTGGGACTGTTTATTAAAAACACAGCACTGTGCAAAATCGCAAGATGACGTATACGGTGTGACACCTGCCCGGTGCCGGAAGGTTAATTGATGGGGTTAGTTTTCGGACGAAGCTCTTGATCGAAGCCCCGGTAAACGGCGGCCGTAACTATAACGGTCCTAAGGTAGCGAAATTCCTTGTCGGGTAAGTTCCGACCTGCACGAATGGTGTAACCATGGCCACGCTGTCTCCACCCGAGACTCAGTGAAATTGAAATCGCAGTGAAGATGCTGTGTACCCGCGGCTAGACGGAAAGACCCCGTGAACCTTTACTACAGCTTGGCACTGAACATTGAACCTACATGTGTAGGATAGGTGGGAGGCTTTGAAGCAGAGACGCTAGTCTTTGTGGAGCCGTCCTTGAAATACCACCCTTGTAGTTTTGATGTTCTAACGTTGGCCCCTAATCGGGGTTACGGACAGTGCCTGGTGGGTAGTTTGACTGGGGCGGTCTCCTCCCAAAGAGTAACGGAGGAGCACGAAGGTTGGCTAAGTACGGTCGGACATCGTACGGTTAGTGTAATGGTAGAAGCCAGCTTAACTGCGAGACAGACACGTCGAGCAGGTACGAAAGTAGGTCATAGTGATCCGGTGGTTCTGAATGGAAGGGCCATCGCTCAACGGATAAAAGGTACTCCGGGGATAACAGGCTGATACCGCCCAAGAGTTCATATCGACGGCGGTGTTTGGCACCTCGATGTCGGCTCATCACATCCTGGGGCTGAAGTCGGTCCCAAGGGTATGGCTGTTCGCCATTTAAAGTGGTACGCGAGCTGGGTTTAGAACGTCGTGAGACAGTTCGGTCCCTATCTGCCGTGGGCGTTTGAGAATTGAGAGGGGTTGCTCCTAGTACGAGAGGACCGGAGTGAACGAACCGCTGGTGTTCGGGTTGTCATGCCAATGGCATTGCCCGGTAGCTACGTTCGGAACTGATAAGCGCTGAAAGCATCTAAGCGCGAAGCAGGCCTCGAGATGAGTTCTCACTAGACTTTTAAAGTCTCTGAAGGGCCGTTGAAGACTACAACGTTGATAGGCAGGATGTGGAAGTGGTGTGAGCCATTAAGCTAACCTGTACTAATTACCCGTGAGGCTTAACCATACAACGCCAAACGCGTTTTATGACAGCGTAACAGACAGAAGTTA
>NZ_JBRJHH010000027.1:0-5378 GCF_053628915.1 Pseudoalteromonas sp. MBR-15 | reverse complement strand
GAAATTTCATTTTTCGAGTTTGTTTCATCAATATAGTGAACATCAAAGCTAATTGCTGTTTCTTCTGTGGTTACCATATCGTCAAGCGCTACAACTGTGATGTTGCTTGGTACACTGAGTGTCGCAGTCGTTGTCATGTCATTTAGGCCAGAGATAGCTGCTTTCGCATCAATATTTAGCATTTGACCTGCCGCTGATGGCAATACTTCTGCCCATGCCGTTACTTCGAACTGTGATGATTCTGGGCCAACGTAATCCATACACACAACATAGTCGTCACTAATAACTTCATCTAGATTGTTATAAGCAACTTGAACGCCGCGATATTTATCAAGTGGACCGTATTCATATACTTCGCCACGGAAACCTTGAAGACCAATACTGCCGTGCGGACGGGTCGTACCAAAGTCAAGATTATCGTATGCATAGTAAATTTCGTGTTCACCTTTACCAAAACGCGTATTTGCATTGAATAGCACTTGGAAGTCGAATGAGTTATCACGTTTTGTATAACTGTATGTACCTGTTGAACGGTCATAAACAGGATCGTCATAATCAGATGCATTATCCCACTCAACAATCCCCCATCCCGTTGCAGTACTTGCAAGTGAAATACCCTCGTTTGACGATAAGCCAACAGACATTACAGAGCGTAGTAAGCCTTGTTCAGAGAATTCCCAACCACGCCATAATGGACCCATGTTCTCAAATGGGAATGAGTGATATGGGAACGGATTGTGAACTGGGTAGAAGAAGCGACTACCGCTTGTATTCACCGTACCCATGCCGCGAATTTGGATAACCTGGTTCTGAATGTTTGTATTTTCAGTGTTATTATACAAACTGAAGTTATCGTACGCACCATTGTAAAAACTTGCGATAGGTAAGGTATAGCCATCACGATAGTTATATAGGTTTTTATCATCAAAACCTGATAGCAACGGCATAATTCCAAACTGTGATAAATCTACATAACCACCTGGGTTTGCATTACCAAAGTCAGGTGTACGACACATCTCATCAGTAATGTTATCGGTAACAATGTAGTCTGGCTCAACATCGCGCGTATCAGCCTGCATTCCTGTTACAACAACCTTGCCATCAACAACTTCAACATTGATTTCTGATGTTGTTGATATTGCAACATTTTCAGCTTTAACATCCAGACCTTCTGGAATCGCTAGTTCTAGAGTAAATTCACGGTCAACACCTGAGTTATTTGCCAATACTTCAAAAGTATAAGGAACGAAGTCACCGACTTTAGCACCTGTATTCGGCGCATCTAGGTACGCAACATCTTTACCACGATTAATCTTGAATGGAATAGAACCTAAGTTACCAGGATTAACTGCTGATGTGCCCACATCCAATAATGAGTAGTAAACACTATTAGCATCAAATTCCATGTTCCAATCAACAGTCATGTCAACTTTGTTTAAACCGTCACTCGCAGGAAGGCGTGCAGTCATCCCTGTTGCAACTTGCTCTGATACAACAGCCGTTGCCAGTTCAAAGGTTTCTTCAACTGGACCGACAGAGGTTTTATTACTGCTATATAAAACAACCCAATATTCACCTTCTTCAGGGTTATTAATATTACAGAAGTTGTTGTAGATTCGATGGTTAGATACGCATAAAATCTCATCTTGAGGCTGAACAATACCATCGCCATTGTAGTCTTTACCTACATAAACGATTGGATTACCTTTTTTCAGTGAACCATCAAGTTCCGATTCAACACTGACAGTTTCTGCAATAAAACGTTTAGAATTAGCGGGGACGGTTACAAACTTAGTGAATGTTGCTTCATCTAAGATATCTTCAACAGCTACATCATCTTTACGATTCATTGTCCAAGGGAAGGTAGTATCGTCATCTTTTGGCAGTGTTACAGAAGTAATTTCTGCTTTCACTGGTTCATAGACACGTGCTACAGGTGCTTCGATGTTTGGTAACATAATGCCTTTAGCAACATACGTTCCTTCGTCAGAATGCGCAGTTGTCGATAGCATTGAAGGTAAGTTACCGCGATCATATTTAAACGCTACAGGCCAATGTGCATCTGGAATACCCGCTTCCTCAGCTTGGAATACTAGGTTCGTGTGTAGCTCAACTTCAGAGTTACTAAACCAATCTTGCGTATCCATAATCGACGCTTTAACGATAATGGTTTGTGTCTCACCTTTTTTCAATGAGAAAGTTTTCGGGAAGATATCAATATTCACACCATTTTGAGCGGATTGTGAATTAACATCATAACTCCAGTTTTCAACATCCTCATGACTAACGGTCCAAGTACCGTCTTCTGTCGCTTTAATCGTTCGTACCCATTGACACTCTGGTGCACATGAGAAGTTAACTAAATTAGGCAAGTTAAGTTTATGCGGTGTACCGCCATTGAATGGATCTGCTGCTAAGAAGTTATCTGCTGACTCATCCATGACAAAGCCCGCTTTTGCTGCTAGCGCAACATTTATGCGACCCGCACCTGAACGATAAGTCTTCGCATCAGCAACTACATCATTTTTATTATTTAAGCGGTGATATTTAACCACATTTTCAGCCGTCATTGATAATGCTGACTGAACTTCAGCTGCAGTCCAATCTGGGTGAATTTGACGAAGTAACGCCATTGAACCCGCAACATGTGGAGATGCCATTGAAGTACCACTAATTGCCGCATAATCTTGGCCATGTGGTGTTACAAACGGATGCTCATCAGAATAAGCAGCATAGATATCAACACCCGGAGCAGCAAGTGTCGGTGCGAGCACTTCTATATTAGAGAATGAAGGACCACGCGATGAGAACGTTGCTAACCAATCAGCATCTTCAGCGTTAACTCGACGCTCAATCACCGTTGGTTTAATAGTGATCATATGGCCCATTTCTGAATAACTATCGACCCAGTCTTCTAGGCCATCATTACCATCAACACCATTCCATTGATCATACGTAAAGTGTACACCTGGTAAAGAATAACTTTCTGCAACAGTACCTTGAGCACCATCACGGTTGTACATGATGAAACCATCCGCTCCACCGGCTTTCACGTGATCAACTTTTGCTGTACGTGCATTCGCAGCAGGATCAGCTGCTAAGTGACGCTGACAAATAACAATAACGTTAGTCGTTCCATCAGCCGCACCCGCTATCTCCGTGCCATCCTTATAGAAGTTAAAGGTATTTTCAGGGTAATCAGCTGTACAATAACCGTTGTAATCTTTGAAACCATTAACATCTTCATAGTCTTTAGCCCAAACAACAACCCCGGTGATTTCTTCACTGTTGATTGCGCCCCCTACTAGACCCGTTTCTGACCAGCTAGGAACCTCAGATCCAAGTGAGGCATCTGCAAAACCAGCGAACTCAACGGCGGTTTCAACAGCAACACTACGGCCGTGTGTAGTCGCTGCAACTTGCGCCAGCCAAGGCGATGAGTTATCTAAATAACCAAAACACTCTGCGCTGCCACACCCTTGTCCGCTATTACCAGCCGCTGCTGCAACGTTAATGCCCGCTTCACGCGCGGCTAAAAATGCAAGTTGCACAGGGTCAGCCCACACGTTCGAATCTGCACCACCGATTGAAAAGTTGATTACATCAACACCATCAGAAATCGCGTCTTCAATACCCGCAACAAGCGCTTCGCCCGGACACCCTCTGTATTCGTCACTTGACGGGTAACATACTTGATAAGCAATAATATTCGCATGGGGTGCAACACCTGAAATCTCAGGGAATAAATCTTCTGCAAGGATATTACCATCTGTATTTTCACCAAAACTCGGTAACATATAAGGCACATTTTTAACGACGTTACCCGCTGCAGTTGATGCAACGTGTGAACCGTGACCTTGATAATCCTCACCAATTGCAGGCCAACCTGGGATCATGGCATCAAATGCATCAGTGATCACATCATAAGAACGCACACCAATTAACTTACTATTACATTGGATTTCTTCAGGTTCTTCAACACAGTCACCCACATAATTACCGCTACCAAATGGATTAATGTGCTCATAACCATCATCACCTACTGCAGCAAATGATGGGTGATCAGAGTTAATACCCGTATCGATAATGCCGACAATTTGACCTTCACCTTTGCCTTTAATACCGCTGGGAACACTTGTGCCATCCCACACTTGGTCTGCACCAATATGACGAGGACCTTCATCAGATAAAAGATCGTAATTTTTTGAACGCATAACAGAAGCGACCGCTCCTAGTTCAGCAACACTCCTTGCTTCACGTTCAGTCATTTTTACAGAGAAACCATTCAATGCTTTAGTGAACTGACGACGCATTTCTGTACGGCCTGTTACAGCCGTTACGCTTTGCATAACAGTGCGTTGTTTTGTAAGTAGCTTATTTTGGTACTCGGTCACGGCAGAAATCGACGGCTGACCTTTTTCGAAAACCTTTGTCACACCTTGAGTTTGCATTGTTTTCGCTAAAGGCGAATCGAACTCACGCGCTTCAAGTGCAACAGAGTTATCTCTTAAGCGAACAATATAAATATGCTCACCGTCTAGGCCTTCTTCAGTAAACTTTTTATTTTGTCCACTCAATTGCACATTTAGACCATCATTCTGCATCATGCTAGTTGAGTCGCCTTGATTGTACTCTTTGCTAAATGCTTTGATTTCTTCAAATGTAATATTAGGTGCTTTTAATTGATTTTGTGTTTTAAGCTGACTATCAACACCGACTGCATGAGCAGCGCTGGCACTATAGATAGCTGCGGCAACAGCAATCGAGAGAGTTTTCACTTGCATAAAGTATCCCCTGGATAGTTAATTAGTATAATTATTCAAGCTGGGTGGATATCCATTCCACCGCTCGCGCTTATAATATAACCACAGAGAATTAAAAAATTACCTACATTCGTGTAGCGTTTTGTACACACAATTAACATTTAAGATACTTAAAACTCCTATAATCGTATTTTTATTTGCAATTAATAAATAGAAGCACACTATTTTAGGGTAAGTACACTCATAGGCAGCAGCAAAACCGTTTTGATTATTTAATTTTTATCAACAATATAGCGGTGATAATTCCTGTATCGTTGCAGCCACTCATAAGACGTTTTTAACACTCGGCTTCCTCCCCTCAAAATGAGTGAGCATTACTGCGAATTGGTATGAGGAATCCTAAAAACGAAAAAAGGGCCCGAAGGCCCTTTGTCACATAACACACTTAGGGAGTGATTAGCTGCGCTTTGCTTTACGGCGTCTTAAGCCTGCAAA
Source organism: Pseudoalteromonas sp. MBR-15 (assembly GCF_053628915.1). Lineage (NCBI taxonomy): Bacteria > Pseudomonadati > Pseudomonadota > Gammaproteobacteria > Alteromonadales > Pseudoalteromonadaceae > Pseudoalteromonas > Pseudoalteromonas sp. MBR-15. The sequence continues at coordinate 120 of NZ_JBRJHH010000027.1, read as the reverse complement.
ACCTGCCATTAGAATTGTTAGCCATGCAAGTGAGCCGCTTGAATCCTCATCGTCATCTGAGTCATCAACCTCGGGAGCTTCTGTTACTGATAACTGTAAGCTTTGTTCAACCGTTGTTGT
>NZ_JBRJHH010000026.1:0-12809 GCF_053628915.1 Pseudoalteromonas sp. MBR-15 | reverse complement strand
TTAGAGGTTAGAGGTTAGAGGTTAGAGGTTAGAGGTTAGAGGTTAGAGGTTAGAGGTTAGAGGTTAGAGGTTAGAGGTTAGAGGTTAGAGGTTAGCGGTTAGCGGTTAGCAGTTAGCGGTTAGCAAAATAAAAAATCATGCATTGCATATTATGAAATAGTGCTGCTGCACGAAAGTACTATATCCAGCCCTGTTTAAATTTCATACGTTGTGAAATAATTGTTAAACAGGAGAACACTCAATGAAACGCCTACTCACTTTATTTACCCTCTGCTTGGGTATGTGTACAACTGCTTTTGCAGCATGTCGAGATAATGTGGTACTGGTGCATGGCAACACTGCATCCCCCTCTAGCTGGAACAACACCATCAATGAATTAAAACGAAAAGGGTATGCTAGTAGTGAAATTTTCACCCCGGATTGGGGCTCAAAATCTTGCGCTAGTTGCAATGATCACAATGGCAGTGAAGAAACACCAGTACGCAACGCCATTCTTACGGCTATTAACCAATCATGCACAGGTCAGATTGATATTATTGGCCATTCAATGGGGGTCACACTGGCCGCACAACAAATTTATAAATTAGGCATGGCAGCATACGTTGATACCTTCGTTGGTGTAGCCGGTGCAGCTCGCGGCTTATTAAGCTGCGGCGTTTACCCGTACAACGTGTGGAATAGTACATGTGGTTACTATGGTTTGTCGGTAGGTAGCCCCTTACTCAACAGTATTTATGGCGAGGCATTGGGCGACAAAGTGTACTCTATAAAAAGTTACTCTGATCAAATCGTGTGCTCAACGGGCACATGTTATGTGTACGGTATACACAGCAGCCGTTTATGGAATGAAAACGCCACTTACACTTATGTTTTAGGGCATTTTGGTTTGCAAACCGACACCTATGTAAAACAAGTAAGTTTAATTCAATAAAGCCAGATTCAAGCGTACAGAATATGTGCTCCGTACGCTTGAATACCCGCACTGTCAGCTTACTAATCAAAACACCTAAAGCAGTTAATACATACCCAAACATATGTCATTTATCAATTCACTCAACACAGCTTGAGTCATGTTTACACTATAATTCGGCATTTTTATGTGAATACATTTTATGTAAGTTCAATAGTTTATCTTTAAGTCGTTGCGAGTAAGTCACAAAATTTGTCAGCGCGCCAGCGTCTTTTCTATTGGTATCGGCAAGCAGCATTAACAACTTTCGCTGCGCTTGATTAAGGTGCAATTGCAGTGACTTCGCTGCTTTTTCTATTTCATCATTTTTAGGTTGATCAAGGTGCTCACTCGTATGGGTAAACAGGGTAAGCGTATCGCTCGAAAGTTCGCGGATCAAAATCAATATATCGCTTTTTAGCTCAATAAATTGCTCATTCATAATGCGTTTGCTTTCAAACAGATCGATGATGGAGTCGTGAATTTGAAACAAATAATCAAAGCGATTAATTTGCAGCATTAATTCTCGTGACTGCTCTTCATCATTGATTTTACTAACAATAGTCGTGAAATAAGTAATGTATTCCTTTTCAACAAAACTGGCATATTCCAAGCGCTTTTGCGCGGTGTCTTGAATACCCTTAAAGTTTGTCTCAAGGCTAAGCGTGACTTGGTTGTAATTCTCTTTCAAAAAGTTAAGCAGTTGTTGGTTCCCCGACTCCAGTTTATCAACAACGTGCTGAAACTCTTCATCTTCTTGGTAGGTAGGTAACTCAAGACGTTCAAAATCCATTTTGCCTTCGCCAAGCAGAAAATCCACAAATCGCGTAAAAGGATTAAGAAAAAGAATAAAAACCAAGCTGGCAACCACATTAAAAATAAAATGAATATTCGCCAACGCAATTGCTGGCTCCATGGTGATTTCACTTAACTTATTACCAAACAGTAAAATGAAAGGCAGAAACAACAGCACCCCACCCACATTAAACAAAAAGTGACTAAGCGCGGCTTTTTTCGCGGCGATATCCATGCCAAACACCGCAATCATGGCTGTAGCCGTGGTGCCAATGTTCGCGCCCATAATAAGTGGCACGGCATTCTCAAGCCCCAAAATACCTTGTTGTGTAAATACGATTGCCAACCCCGTTGTTACCGAGCTCGACTGCACCATAGCAGTAAATACACAGCCCACTAAAATCGCGATAAGCGGATTTTGCGGCTGCGTTAAAATTTCAATTAATGCGGGGTTATTTTGCAGCGGCGCAAGTGACGAAGAAATCAGATTAAGGCTAAAAAACACAAAGCCGAAATAGAAAATAGCCTTTCCAAATATTGAAAAACGGTTACGAGTGAGCGAAAGAAAAAAGCCAATAATAATGATCACAGGGGCAAACACAGTTAGCTTAAAAGCCACCAGCTGAGCCGTGATGGTGGTGCCCACGTTCGAACCGAAGATAATACCAACACTGTTTTTAAACGTTAACACCCCGGCATTTACCAGGCTAATAGTGATCACCGAAGTTGCAGAGCTCGATTGAATAAAAGCCGTCACTACAGCGCCAATTAACACCCCTAAAATGGGAATATTCGTTGCGCGACTTAACGACTTACGAAAGTGCTCGCCAGATATATTCTCGATCTCCCGAGAAAAGTTCTCGAGGCCAAAAATAAAAAGAATAATGGCGGTAAGCCCAGCCATGGCTATAGTAAGATTTTCCATTCGCTTATAACGTACTGATATTATTAATCAACATCGATACAAAAAAGTATAGATTTGAGTACCTTATAGCGCAATGATCGAAAACAAACTAACTGGTTTTAGGGGCGAGCTGCGAGTAATGAGATTCGAGTCGTAGGAGGCGTTTTAACGCCGAACAATAACAGAGATATTAGATATCAGTCGTTAGAAGTCAGATGAAAAACACAAGTTAGCGAGTTGCAAGTAGACATCGCGCGAAATAAATTTCACGTTTACAGTCTAGTTTAGGTGCTAAATCTCTATTATTCGGTAAACCAATGTTTAGTTTTATTCACAATAGCTACAAGAGAAAGCATAACGGGTACTTCAACAAGCACGCCAACCACCGTTGCTAATGCCGCACCTGAATGTAAGCCAAAAAGAGAAATTGCTACGGCTACCGCCAACTCAAAGAAATTTGAGGTGCCAATTAAACAAGCGGGTGCTGCAATATTGTGCTTAAGCTTAAGTTTAACCGCAATAAAGTAAGCAATAATGAAAATGCCGTAGGTTTGAAGAATTAATGGAATAGCAATTAATACAATATTTAATGGTTGCTCAATAATTGTATTCGCCTGAAAACCAAATAAAAGTACCACGGTTGCCAACAAACCAATAACAGAAAACGGCTTTAACTTATCCAATAAGCCAGCAATAGACGCTTCGTCTCGCCCAGAACGATTAATACTTTTTCGTGTAAGTACACCCGCGATTAAAGGCAATAATACGTACAACACGACAGATATAAACAAAGTGCCCCACGGTACATGAATATCTGTCACACCGAGTAATAAACCAGCAATAGGAGCAAAAGCAAAAATCATGATGATATCGTTTACCGACACTTGCACTAAGGTGTAATTAGCATCGCCCTTTGTTAATTGCGACCACACAAACACCATTGCCGTACAAGGGGCTACCCCCAGTAAAATCATACCCGCAATATATTCTTGAGCCGTTTCTGGTGAAACAAAGTCGGCAAACAATCCTTCGAAAAATAGCCACCCTAATGCAGCCATAGAGAACGGCTTAATAAGCCAATTAATCACTAAGGTTAATACTAGGCCTTGCGGGTTTTTACCGACCTCTTTAATGGTTGAAAAATCGACCTGCACCATCATTGGGTAAATCATCACCCAAATAAAAACAGCAACAACCACGTTGACATGTGCAACTTCGAGCTTTGCAATCGCTTCAAACAAAGGCGGATAAACAATGCCTAACGCAACCCCAGCGGCAATAGATATCGCGACCCATACAGATAAATAGCGATCAAAGATTCCCATACTTACACTCCCTAGTTACAGTAACTCGCCATTCGAGTTATGGCGTTTTACCCAGCACATTTTATAAAGCTAACTCATGTTCATTGAAGGTCGGCTTATTCACTACCGTATAAAAACAGTGTGTTTTAGGACTTCCCTATCTTCACTTAAAATTGATGTTAGACATCTATCCTAATTTGTCTACCTAGTATTTTGATATTTAATCGTTTTTATAACTTAAAACAAAATACTGGATAGCCCGTTGAGTTGCGCTTTACTCTGCATTTTTTGAAACCCCTAAGCCTCCATAAAGTACTGCTTTATGACGTATTGATCCTCATCCAAAACTTAAAGCTCATCCGTATTATTGCCCCAGCCTAGCTTAAAAAGAGTAGCTAGTTTTAACCTAAAAGTCTGAGATAAAAAATTACCTTTTTAATTCGGACAATCTATAACAAAGGGTCAAGCGACTTTGTCGAGTAACATATAATACTTAAAGCCGTAATTAATAACCGGGCCATTATTGGTGTGAAGTAAATAGAGCATACCGTGAGCCCGCACAATCATTAGCGCCTCAAAAGTGAGATTTATTGAATTGATGAATGTAGATAAATCAAAAGAAAAACTGAACCATGGTTTACGGATAACCTACTGAGATATTTCAGTTGTCTACACTATCACTTCTTACTCAAAAAATGCCTTAGCAACCCAATAAAAGCAATACTTTTTCCCTAAAACCTTTTGTTTCATAATATATTCTTAATAAATTTAATAATTTTAATACTTTTAATAATTTTTATTTTTATTGAGATATGCAGATCAAACTATGTACCATCTTCAGAGACGGAGGATAAGATGAAATTTCAACACTCAGGAACGAGCCAAGCTCCCAACAAAAATAAACCTCTTATTTTCGATTATGGAAGCCTGACTATTTATGGAAAAAAAAACAAAGTCAGCCCAGCTACATTTCGGGTTTTTGAGTTTCTTTATCGGAATATTGGAAAAACAGTTAGTAGATTAGAACTACTAAGGATTGGTTGGCCAGAACAGAAAGCTGTGCTTGGCAATGTAAATGTTTCAATTTATCAATTGCGAATTATCTTGAATGATACCAACTACATTATTGAAAGTGTAAGAGGAGTTGGTTTCAAGCTAATCAATATGGGAGGGAATAAAATTGAAAATAATAAATAAAAATATAGATGAGTCTATTGTGAACTTAATTCTCGCTATTGACTCACTACCACGGCTCAACTTTGCAAAAAATAACCGGTTATCTATTTCTGAACTCTCCAGCAAACTTCTTCTTGCGGGCCTAGATAATACTTCACTAGAAGATAAAGTGAACTTTATTAAGTTAAGCTCAATTTTTCTTAATGATGCAATACATCATAAAGAAATTAATGAAAAAACATTAAATAAAGAGGAAATTGATTACATAATATATGTATCAAGCAATTAAAAATGATAATCATCAAAAAAAATAAATTAAGAATTTTTACCCATACTTTCGTGCTAACTCTATTAACGTTAACGCTTTATTACGTCGACAATAATCTTTTCATTTTAAGCCTAACATTCTTAATTTTGCTCATCGTTTTTTTCCTTATTTCAAAATTAGAAAAGTATAGACAAGGTCTATATTTTTCATCTTTTATATTTGAGTCGTACATTAACTCAGAATCGATTATTAAAAAAAATTTACCTTTCTATATTTACTATTGGGATAATAAAAAACGACCAATTCACTTAAATTTCAAAGAACAATAAGGCACTCAAAAAGCAAGGTCAAAGAGGTCAGGTCTTTCTTTTTGACTTTGCTCTATTCACCATCATTCTCTACGATCGTAAAACTTCGTACGTAATAAATTCCATGCCTAAGGTATCGTGTTTTGCTTTAGCTACACGTGGGCACATTCTAATCTGACTTATGACGACTGATATCTGATAGCTTTTATTCTTGTCACCAACAAAAAAGCCGTTGCATTGCTGCAACGGCTTTTTAGTGATTTTTAAACGTTGTACTACGAGACATCAGTGTCTGGACAAAGCTGTTTTCGTAAAAAGCTTTTAAAACAGAATTTATGCTGAAATATTTCGGCTTAACCCATTTTTCAGTTAGCCGTAAATAACGCCTTAGAATAAGATTGTTATCATTGCGAATACTCAATCAACTCTTCTATATATAGATAATCATCTTGTTCCTGAGTTAGCTTAATAAATGTTTTTAATTCAGGGGCATAGATATGAATATCTTCCACGTTCGCACTGTATCCTCTGGTATTTTTAATTTGTCCTTTGTATTGAATTGTGTAAGCCATAAATGTTCCAGCCTCAACAGTTTCAGCCTTGTACGAGAGAACTTCTGCATCTTGAATGGTTGAACCCTTTGTGCCGTCTTCACTTTCCCAATGCTCTTCGTAAGTCCACTTTTTGCCGACCTGTAATGGCCAATAATACCGAGATGATTTGCCATTATCAGGTTTGACAATCTCATTCAGAGGAAATGTGCGAGATGCAGTGACCATGAATAATTTTCCGTTTTTACTTATTATTCTTTTGGTATCTTTCCCATTTGCTCTCACCTCTCCGGATTTGGTTACCCCTCTATATTTCCAAACCCATTTTTCGCCATCGCTGTAATCAGCTAGGGTTGGTTGCTGAGTTATGTCAGCTCCCATCGCATTACTACAGATACTCAATAGCATTAAAGTTAAGAAGACTGAATATTGAATTCGCATTTCATAATTTCCCTTTTTAACAGGTGCCTATATAACGTTTTTTATCCGCACTAAAAGAGTTCTAATGCGAGTCCCATACAGTCTTGCATCTGGTACTAATATTAACAAAGACGACAAAAGTAGGTGTCTTATAGCCACGAGAGAAACAATATGAATTAGATTGCATTTATTGTTCACGAGCGTTCTCTTTTAGTTTTTTTGATTTTTATTACTTAGTTTGAATTTTTGAAATTAATCTATTGCTGATCCAAATGCAACACCAAAAGCTATTCCTATCAGATATGGGCACCTAAATTTTCAGAGTTATAACAACAAGTTAGTCACTTATTGGTATTTTTAACTTTGCTCTAAATAATATAATTCTCTGCGATTGAAAAACTTCGCGCGAAATAAATTTCACGCCTACGGTAGCGGTTTAGCCTTAGCTATGTGGAGGCACAAACTAGCTTCTTTACGCTTTCCCCTTGCTCCCTCGCTAACTTGTATTCTTAATCTGACTTCTGACGACTGATATCTAATAACTCTTTTTTCGGCGTTAAAACGCCTCCTACAACTCACATCTCGAAACTCGTTCCTCGTAACTTTCCCCTCGCAACTCGCTAACTTTCTCCAACAAAAAAGCCGTTGCATTGCTGCAACGGCTTTTTGGCATTTGATTTAATTGATGAATAGTAATGAAGTTTGTGACATTTCATTTGATTTTTCACAACCAATTCCTTGTTATAAATTTAATAAAAATTGTGACTGCTGTAATACGTTAATAGTTTTCCTAATAGGTTACTCGAAATAAAGTTTGTGACTAGATCAAGGGCACTGTCTAATGATGAAGGTCTGAAAATGTGAATAAGTCTTGGATTGGACTTTCAAAAACTTAAGCCTTGTAGATTGAACTATAATGGAAACTAAACACTATAATCATAGGTTAATTTATGATCACAAAAGTTGGTAAAAACGGAGCTATCCCGCTCCCTAAAGACAAAGATTTCAGTAAAGAAAATAAATTAAAAATCGGCGACATATTACTGTGCACAGTAATGAAGGATAAACGCTCTATTGAGCTTAAAAAGTTTTCAAACCAATTATTAACCGATGAACAAATAAAAGCTCACGGTTCTTTATGTCGTGTTGAAAAGCTTAATCAAGACGACTTCTAAAATGAATTAACAAACTCATATGGAGTAGTCATAACTTCATCAGCCCCCATTATCACAGAGCTTGATAAAATCTGACAGTCAACTTCATTCCAAAAGCAGACATTAAGTACATCACAACCAATTACACTTACCATTGTTATCAACAACAGCCACTTTACTCCATCCTTGCTTTTTCAACGCATCGACTTCCTTTTGATTTATTTCTCCATTCTTACTCTCTATATAGCTCCTTTTCATTGCCACGCAAATTAAATGTGAAGGCCGTGTCATAGCCACGTAATGAAGCTTTAATCGTTTTACATCAGAATCAGAAATTGTTTTTTTGAGTTTGCCTTTTATCCATGGAAATATCATTTTTAAATGATGCGTCTTATTGAATGTATCCAACACCAGAGTTGCGGTATGCGTTTCGCCTTTTACGGAATGAATAGAACCTAACTTAATATTCACTTTCCGTCCGTCATTCTCTACAGTATATGTATTGTCCTGAGTACCAATATTATTTGAAGAAAAGCCTTCAGACAGTTGATAGTCTAGAAACGGGTGGTCAATCTGCGGAGCTACTCCAGATAGCAAAGTCACGATATCGATTACAACCCCCTTCCATTTGGTATTCCAATCAACTTCCGAAGGCAAATTTCGATCGATAGCAAGATAGCCGATAAGCTTGAGGTATTTACAGCAACTCATTTTGTCATTCTTTAACGACTCCAAAATGAATCTATGATTTCTTTTCCTTGGATGAGGGTCGAATTGGGTTGATAGTTCTTTAGCAAAGTTAATGATTCCAATTGCAATACGTTCAACTGTAGTGAATGATTCACCTCCAGTTCCTTCAGTGGAATATTTCTCTCCCAACCTATGACCAGCTTTGACATATTGCAAAAAAGTTTTAGGTTGAGGATCTTTACTAGCGATATCTGGATCGTATCCAATACAGTAATGAGATAGATTGTGAGGTTTCTTTTTTTCAGCCCCATCTTTATCTCGGTGAACAGCTCCAACTGCGGTAAAAGTCAATCGATCCAACAATTCTTGTTCTTCATCAAATACTGAGAGCAGATACCGCCCATAGGCTTTTAAAACCGCCCCAGTGCTACTTTCGTCAATTAAAAATATAGCGTGAGCTGTGTCTTTTGATGAACCGACCTTAGGCCCTTGGCCTGCCAAGTTCATTTTGCCTACCGATAAAGGAGAAGCTAAATTTGCTATTGATTTACCAAAACGATGGCTATTTGGAAGGTCATGCTTAACTTCATCTGATGGAAATTTATCAGTTTTTGCCCTGTTAACCTCACCAGTATGATCGAATATTTCTTGGTCACTATCACCAAATCGTACACGGCAAACCGCGCCATCACCTTCTACGAATACTCTGTAAAGAATAGATGATTGAGCCTCACTGTTATCTTGAACTTCGTCAAGGAATAAAAGGGGGAAGCGACCTCGGATATGCTGTTTTATGGAAGGTGAACAATCAATAAGATCATTTGCCCACATAAACATTTCATCATGCGTATGAATACCGAATTTTTGGATAGATTCTCGACAAGAGTCTGACATGTCCTTATATGGTTTCTTATCTACACCCAATATGCCTCTCCCCCAAGGCACTTGACCAATAGAGAGTTGACTATTAGTAGCGGTTATAACACCTTTAGTCACAAATGCTTTTTCAGCGTTTTCTCTAGTCCACGGTTTTAATTTATTCCAGCGCCAACTATATGCGAATTCTGAATCAATAACTTTTATGGGAAACCCCTTTGATCTTAACCAAGGAAGAGCCATAAATTCATTAACAAACCCATGTATAGTTCCAATGTAATGTGGGTACGATAGAAGCGACCGACCAAACTCCGTTCCTCCTAAGTGCTTTTCAATTTCCTCTTTCGCAACATTCGTATGCGATAAAATACACATACCTTGACGTCGATACGGCCAGATACGTGCAAGTAGTGCCAGCTTTGCAACAAGCAAAGTTGTTTTACCACTGCCTGGGCAAGCCGATACATCCAATGTTTCTCCAATAGACTTAAGTATTCGCTCCCTCGCGCCTCCATCTTTTTCAGGAGAAAAGGCATCATCGGGCAAGCCTAACACTCTCACAACCCAAGCAATATCATCATCCGTAATCTTTGGCAGATCAACTTTCACGAATCGCGCCTCCTGAAGCTGTATTAAGATTCGATGTAACGTAGTCTATTGCCTGAACAACGTAGCTCGGGAGTTTAGCCCTTAAATCATAATCTTTGTCGCACTTTTTCTTATCCAAAATAATTTCACACAAATACTGTGCCGCGATGGACTTTGAAGCTTTAGAGCCTGTGACATACATTGCATAGACTTTACTGGCTAAAACTTCATTCTTGTCCCAACCCTTATCTGCGGCAATTTTGTCAGCTTCTTCCTTTAAGGTTGTATATTTAGCTTGGGCTTTCTCAAATTTTTCCTTAGCTGATTTTTCAGAGTAGTTATCACACTCATCCCATATAGCCAATTGAGCAGCAATATACACCTCTTCAGCCAAAGCGTTGTCGTTTGCAAATGCTAAGTCATACTCTAGCGTCCACTCATCTGCTACAAATGACTTAACATTTTGCCCATGGGCCTTGGATTTAATCTTTTCCTTATGTTCATCTAATTTCGTCAATGTAAAATCCCGCTTAGCACGCCACTTTCTCTCCTCTCCGTCCCCTAATATCGGCCAATCAATATCGTCTTTGATGATCTTAGTAATATAGGGACCACAGTTCGGCATAACATCCAAGTCGGTGACACAAGCAACAGGCACAGTCTGTATTCCATCTTGAACAGGATTTTTTCTCATGAATATTTTAGCGTATCGTCGCAGTCCAACTCCTCCGACATTGATCATAGAAACGCCATGTTCCGTAAAATCTTTCCCGATCCCCTTAGCCAAGGTAGGCATCAAAATATTTTCCGCGTCTCCCTCAACAATCATGACACCGCGAGCGAAAAATAGATTAGCTTTAGTTACATCTAGAAAACGCGAAAGGAATTTATAATCATTTGAATCAAGCTCAGTCTCACCATCAGCGGTAGAAAAAGCCTTACCAGACCGGATAACAACTAAATTATTTAGATCAATTTCAGATGCTAAGTTGGGGCTATGTGTGGTAATTATTATTTGTGGTTTGTTTTCTTTATAATTTTGTGAGTCGACTATCTTCTGTAAATACTGTACTAGCCTAAGTTGGCGTTGTGCATGTACATGCGCCTCGGGCTCCTCTATTAGTAATAACGGAAAATGCTCTTGATCATCTGCTAGAAGGATTAATTCGCATGCAATAAAAAGGATATTATTTGATCCTAGCCCCAGTCGCCCAGATGTATTGGGCACATTGAGAGTTAACTTCTCTAAGAGTTGTCTCACCCTTTGAGAATCAGAGCCATTCTGACTAACAGATATAGAGCTTTTTAGTGTATCTCCATGAAGTTGCAATTCTTTTAAATGATTATTAACTTTTGACTTACCATTCTCAATATGAGGATGATTTTCAATAAGCTTGTTGAATAAATCGCCTAGTCCTAGCAACCCCAGATCTTTAATGTCATCGAATTTAAGTAAAGATAAATTAGCGTTTTCTGCGTCAAAGAGCTTACCCACTTCTGCGCCATCAAGTGAATTTAACACCATCGAAAGCCTAGAATTACGCCCAGAAGAAAGTTCTCGCTCAGCATCACGTAGCGGCCTTAGATATGTAGCTGAGAGCAATAAACGGCAGTTGTTATCTAGGTTTGGGCCCTCTCCATTTTTACCAGATCGAATGTCTGTGGTGATATATGGCCTTCCTGCCCTAGTTCCCATACGCTTTGCTGTAAGCGTAAGGTGAAGGATAGGCTCATCTCCCTGACTAACTCCGTAGGTTAAGTATTCTGCAAACCCTGACTTATCGCCGGGCGTTAATTTTTTAAATGTGCCAGATATTTTAATCTCACTTGATTCAGAGCTGTCTTCACTTGTCTTGTGGAAGTCATCATCGCTAAACCGAAGCCATTCTTGATCGGTTGTTCCGAGGAGAAATCTCAGAGCATCAATTACTGCTGTCTTGCCAGAGTCATTCTCCCCCACAAGCGCTGTTAACCCTTCGCGAAATTTAACTGTAATGCCGTCAGGGCCAAATGATCTAAAATTACTGATAGTTAGCTCAGATAGGTACACTGTAATTGTCCTTAATTATTTGAGGTCCGTTTTTATCGACTGCGGATTTTTTCCCAGACTATCAGACAATTTTAAAATTGTCCGCTTTCGCATATAGCTGCCCGTGAGATGAACTTTAAACTTATTAGTTGAAAGTGTCAGATCAGATATGAACTACTTCAATCAACAAGACTCTTATCGCTTTGTGCTAGGCAGACTTGTTTAAAAGATACTCGTCTACCATCACTAACGGAGCAATAATATACAGGTTATTCAAATCGACTGAATATGATGAGAAAACAGCCCAAATATATATACTAACTTTAATGAATCTAATCGCTATTGTTATTTTTATTACATATAACCACATCTAACTTAGGATTAATTATGGGAAGTTTTGCAGATATAAAAATTAACAACCACGAGCTTTTATCATGGAAGAACACCTATGATGAGTGGTTCTTCACTAAGCAAGATAGAGAACGAGAAGTTCACGATGATGAAGAACTACAAGATTTTATTGGGTATAAGGTCGATGCGAAAACACTAAAAAGACGCTTGCAACTTGCTGGATACGATTTGAGATCTGCTGAACAAGATTTCAATGAAGTTAAAAGCTCTTGGATCTTGGAAATGAAAGAAACCTTGGATTTATGTAAAAATAACTCCGATAACATCTATGTTGATGATACTGACCAGGTATGTAGTGGTCAACTAATTTTGGCCACAGTTTTAGAATCTTGATATCTAACCTCAGATTCATTCGGCGCTAAACCAGCATTATAATGATGTGGTCT
>NZ_JBRJHH010000025.1:0-24940 GCF_053628915.1 Pseudoalteromonas sp. MBR-15 | reverse complement strand
TTCCTACGCTTCTTAATCACGATGTTCAATCACGGTTCCCACGTTGCTTAATCATGATGACAAGAATGAAGGTACTCTAAAATGGGCTACTTCACTTTACGCTAACCTAATTAGTGCGTAGTAGGAGGTACTTGAGTGCCGAAAGTGTCTGATTATGCCCTTCATATATAACCACAGACATTCACGGCTACGCTTGTTAATAACGATCTATTGATCAATGTAGGAGAGGAGTGCCGCCTCTAAAATGGATTACTTCAGCTCACGCTATCCGTCTCTCATTAATAACTAATGGCATCACATTGAGCTAGACGAATTACAGCGCAAATAAAAACGCCAGCATGATGCTGGCGTTTAGTATTTAGGAGAGGCTTATAAATTAAGCTTTTGGACCTGCAGATTTGATTGCTTCCGAAACATCGTATTTCGCGAAGTTTTCAGTGAAGTCAGATGCAAGTTTGTTTGCATATTCTGCGTATTTTTCTTTGTCTTCCCATGTGTTGATTGGGTTAAGAAGCTTGCTATCAACACCCGGTACAGCAACAGGGACGTCTAGGTTTAATACGTCGATGTGTTGCGTTTCAACACCTGACAACTTACCTGAAACAATAGCGTCAACTACTGCACGTGTTGTCGGGATGTCAAAGCGTTTACCTGTACCGTAAGGACCACCAGTCCAACCTGTGTTTACTAGGAATACTTTAGCGCCAAATTCACGTACACGCTTCATAAGAAGCTCTGCGTATACACCTGCAGGACGAGGGAAGAAAGGCGCACCAAAACACGTTGAGAATGTTGATTCGATATCGCTAGTTGAACCGATTTCAGTTGAACCTACTTTTGCAGTGTAACCACTTAGGAAGTGATATGCTGCTGCTTCTTCTGTTAACACTGATACAGGTGGTAATACACCACTCACGTCGCATGTTAAGAAAACAACGGCTTTTGGCTCACCGGCACGGTTTTCAACTTTACGTTTTTCTACGTGCTCTAGTGGGTAAGCTGCACGGCTATTTTGAGTTAAACTTGTGTCATGGAAATCCGGTACGCGGTTTTCATCAAGCACTACATTTTCTAAGATAGTACCAAAACGGATTGCATTCCAAATAACGGGTTCGTTCTTTTGTGAAAGGTCGATACATTTAGCGTAGCAACCGCCTTCGATATTAAATACGCTACCAGGCGCCCAACCATGCTCGTCATCACCAATAAGGAAACGTGTCGGATCCGCAGATAGTGTTGTTTTACCAGTGCCAGATAAACCGAAGAACAATGCTGTGTCACCTGCTTCACCTACGTTAGCTGAACAGTGCATTGGTAATACACCTTTCGCAGGTAATAGGAAGTTCTGTACAGAGAACATTGATTTTTTCATTTCACCGGCATAACGCATACCAGCCAATAGCACTTTGCGTTGTGCAAAGTTAATGATTACTGTGCCATCGCTATTTGTGCCATCACGTTCAGGGTCACAAACAAATGAAGGAACATTCATTACCTGCCACTGAGGTAAATCAGATGCATTATAAGTTTCAGGTTCGATAAACATGTTTTTGGCAAAAATGTGATGCCATGCAGTTTCTGTTGTTACAACGACTGGTAAATAGTGCTCAGGATCAGCGCCAACTTCTAGGTGAGAGATGAAGTGGTCGTTGCTTTGTACATGAGCTTCTACACGAGCCCATAACGCATCAAACTTGTCTGCATCGAATGGGCGGTTTACGTTACCCCATTGGATTTCGTTTTCAGTGCTTGGCTCTTGAACAATAAAACGGTCTTTTGGAGAACGGCCAGTACGACGACCAGTGTTAGCAACAAATGCACCATTAGCGGCTAAAGTCCCTTCGCCACGACGAATCGCGTGTTCGACTAGTTCAGCTGCAGTAAGATCGACAAAACGAGTAGCGTTTGCAGTCATGTTTATACCTAAATTGTGTGAGATTGAACGGGATAGCTCTGGGGTTCTTGTTTTCCCTTAAGCTGAAATAATAGTAACAGAAGGATTAGGGATATTCGAGTGTCTGAAGGGGCTAAAAACACATATATTTGGTAAAAAACATGAATAATTTCAATGATACCGGTGTCATAAAATGGGGCTTTTTCATGACACCGGTATCATAAAAATTAAGAAAAAAGCCGCAACAAATGCGGCTTTTAATATAATAATACTATTAAGCGGTCATTTAGTTAAAAATTGCTTTAATATCCTGCTCGTTAAAGACGTAATCTTTTAAGCAGTAATGACAGCTAATTTTAACTTCACCTTTTTCTTTTACATCATCTAATAATGCATCTTGACCAATATTGACTAATGCTGCAATTGTCTTGTCTCTGCTACAGCCACAACGGAAATTGATACTTTGTGGTTCGAACAATTGAGGGTTATCTTCATGATACAGACGAGTAAGAACAGTATTAGCATCAAGATTAAGTAACTCTTCATCTTTAATGGTATTACTGATTGCTTCAAGGTGAGTGAAGTCTTCTACTGACTTATCTTTATTTACCGGTAAAACTTGTAAGAATAAGCCGGCTGCTTTTGCTGAGCCTGCGGCGATTTCAGTCGCAAACCAAAGACGGGTTTTCAATTGTTCTGATTGCTCAAAGTAGCTTTCGAGGCATTTATCTAAGGTGTCGTGTTCAAGCGGAACAATACCTTGATAACGCTCACCTTTTGTTGGCGTTATCGTGATAACCATATAACCGTTACCAATCAAGTCTTTAATAGTACTACCTTGAACTTCACCTTGCAGGCGAGCAATACCACGCATATTTTGCTTATCATCACCATTAATAACAGCATATTTCACAGGGCCATCACCTTGTAGCTGTACGGCAATTTCACCTTCAAACTTTAAGGTGGCTGTTAATAAGCAAGTTGCAACAAGCAACTCACCTAAGAGTGCCTGAACAGGAGCTGGGTAATTATGGTTGGCGATCATCTCTTGATAGGTGTTTTCAATTTGTACGAGTTCACCACGTACATCGAGTTGATCAAATATATAACGATGAAGTAAATCTTGTTGCATGTGTTACATTACCTAACTTGATTTCATTTTTAACAGTTCACGTCTTTGCTTTTTATCAGGCTTTCTATCAGGATGTGGAGCAAAGAAGCTGTTATTCTTTCTTGCGATTGCATTTGCTTCGCGCTTTTCAATACTTGCTTGAGTTTCTTGGTATAAGGTCTGTGCAATGGGGGCACTTTGACGTTTATCAAGGACCTTCACTATTGTCACTACCTTTTCGTCGACTCCTTGCAGCAGTTTTATGACTGCGCCCACCTCGACGATTTTACTGGGCTTTGTTCGTTGACCATTATAATGCACTTTACCGCCTTGCACCATGTCTCGCGCAACAGAGCGGGTTTTATAGAAACGGGCAGCCCATAACCATTTATCAAGGCGGACGTTTAATTCGTCTTGACTGTTTTTTGACTGCTGAGTGTTACCTTTTGACACAATTGTGCTCTTTTAAAGCTGCTAGAGTATAGGCAAAATTTACCATGAAACTTAATCATAAAGAAACAGTCAAAGTTTTTCCTTGCTACCCCTGTTAGTCGAAACGACCTTGTTTACAAAGTTTAATATACGTGTGCTTGTTGAATGAAAAATGAAAAGGTACTATAGGCCTGCTATAAAGCAGTAAATTAAAATAAGAAATAGAATATATGGATCAACACTTACAACAAGTTAGACAGTTTTTAAACGGCTTACCTCATGCCAAGCTAAGTGCATTAGTTGTGCTGTTAGTTGTTGTTTATATTGCCTTTTTATCCTCGAAGTTGTTCTGGTTGTTGTGGCCTGAACCTGATACAAAAGCACTGCCCGCAAGTCGAACAACGATGACTGCGAAACGCATCGAAACAGTCAATTCACGACAAATTCTTGAACAACATTTATTCGGTAAAGTGGTTGTTGAAGCTAAAAAACCTGCCGCAAAGCAAACGCAAGTTATTAACAATGCCCCTGAAACTCGTTTAAGTATTAATCTAACGGGTATCGTGGCTGTTAGCCAAAACGATCAAGCTGGTTTGGCTATAATAGAGTCTCAAGGAAAACAAGAAACGTATGTTGTTGATGATGTAATTCAAGGCACTCGAGCGAAGCTCGCACAAGTCTTACCTGATCGTGTTATTTTGGATGTAAGTGGTCGCTTTGAAACATTAATGCTTGATGGACTCGATTTTACAAAAACAGTTTCTATGCCTGTTTTGGCTGAGCAACAAGAGCCAGAATTAGAAGAAGGTCCTCAGGATATCGATGCGGACAATGAAATCAATGCGACTGAAGATCAAGAAGTCAAAGAAGCGATTATTGAAACGCGTGAAGAAGTATTAAACGACCCTGGTAAATTATTCGACTACATTCGTGTATCGCAAGCGATGGTCGACGGTGAACTGGTGGGTTATCGCTTAAGTCCAGGTAAAGACCCGGCATTATTTAAGCAGATGGGATTAATGAATAATGATTTAGCTATTGCGATTAATGGCTATCAATTAAATGATTTAAAACAGGCAATGTCAGCAATAAACGAATTACGTAATAGTACTGACGCAAGTATCACTATCGAGCGTGATGGTGAGCAAATTGATGTGCAATTTAGCCTGCAATAATTAGCTTTGGAGTTTTTATAGAATGGTTCACGCGCTACACCTCACAAAAATCAAAAAAGGGTTAGCTAAGTATGCAGCGCTTTTTTTATTAACAGGATTATCGCTCTCAGTTTCGGCTGTTGAGTATGCTGCAAACTTTAAAGGCACCGATATTAATGAGTTCATTAATATTGTGGGTAAAAATCTCAATAAAACAGTGATCATCGATCCGAACGTGCGCGGCAAAGTTAATGTGCGCAGTTATGAGTTAATGGATGAGAAGCTGTACTATCAATTTTTCTTAAATGTATTAGAAGTATACGGTTATTCAGCTGTTGAGATGGATAACGGCATTCTTAAAATTGAGAAAAGCTCTGACGCTAAAAAATCGAACGTCCCTTTAGTGACGGAAGATAACCAAGCCAGTGGCGATATGATGGTCACGCGCGTTGTGCGAGTTAAGAATGTTAGCGTACAAGAGTTAGGTCCGTTAGTTCGTCAGTTTAGCGATCAAAAAGACGGGGGGCATGTTGCTAACTTCAACGCCGCTAACGTAATGATGCTTACCGGCCACGCTGCCTCTGTAAATCGTTTAGTTGAAATCATCCGTTCAGTTGACCAAGCCGGTGATAAGCGAGTTGATATTGTTCAACTTAAGTTTGCTACAGCGGATGATGTTGTCTCTGTTGTTGACAATATTTATAAAGATAGTGGTAAAGGCAGCATCCCTGAATTTTTGATTCCGAAAGTGGTTGCCGATGGTCGTACTAACAGTGTGATTGTCAGTGGTGAGGCGCAGGCCCGTACGCGTGCTGTTGAGTTAATCAGCCGCTTAGACGGTGAACTTGAGAATCAAGGTAATACCAAGGTCATTTACTTAAATTATGCAAAAGCAGAAGATTTAGTAAAAGTATTGCAAGGTGTGAGTAAAACACTCGCTGAAGATGGCCAAGGTGGCGCAACGAAAGCTCGTTCACGCAGTCAGAACGAAACAAGTATAGAAGCGCACCCTGATTCAAACTCGTTGGTTATTACAGCCCAGCCAGATACGATGCGCTCACTTGAGCAAGTTATTGAGCGCTTAGATATTCGTCGCGCACAGGTGCTAGTTGAGGCAATTATTGTTGAGGTTCTTGAGGCCGATGGCATTAACTTTGGTTTGCAATGGATTTCAGAGCAAGGCGGAATGATGCAGTTTAACAACGGCACAACAGTGCCTGTTGGCTCATTGGCTGTTGCGGCAGAGCAAGCACGTGATAAAACGATTCAAGGGACGGTTGTTGGTACAGAAACAGGTAATGTTACAAATACCTCAGAGACACAGGAAGGTGACTTAGGGCCACTTGGTGCGTTACTCGGTGGTATTAATGGTCTTGCAATGGGTATTGTGAAAAATGACTGGGGTGCGATTATCCAAGCCGTTTCAACAGATACCAATTCAAATATTCTTGCAACGCCCTCTGTCACCACCATGGATAACGAAGAAGCGTCGATGATCGTTGGTCAAGAAGTACCAATTATCACTGGGTCACAAACGGGTTCAAATAATTCTAACCCATTCCAAACGGTTGAACGTCAAGAAGTGGGTGTGAAACTCAAAGTAACACCACAAATTAATGATGGCTCGGCTGTTCAGTTAACGATTGAGCAAGAAGTCTCTGGCGTAAGTGGTGCAACTTCAGTCGATATCTCAGTGAATAAGCGTGCGATTAAAACCACCGTTATGGCCGATGATGGTGGCATGGTCGTGTTAGGCGGTTTAATTGATGAAGACGTACAAGAAAGTGTCTCGAAAGTTCCATTGTTAGGTGACATTCCTATTTTAGGGCACTTATTCCGTTCAACTAGTACCAGTAAGCGCAAGCGTAACTTAATTGTATTTATTCGTCCGACGATTGTTCGTGATGGTATGAGCATGAATAAGTTAAGTCATTCAAAATATAACTTCATCCGTGGTGAGCAGCATAAACAAAAAGAAGATGGGATTGATTTAATGCCATTAACTGATATGCCAATCTTACCAGAATGGAATGATGCGTTGGTATTACCGCCAACGTATGAAGAATACCTGAAACAACAAAACGCAGATGATCGTAAAGATGACTGATGCAATTACAGAGATTAATGACGAGTTAGCGCAGAGTGCGTCTATTGACCATGATGAGCTCTTAACAAGTGATGATCTTGTTAGCTTGCCTGCAAAGCGCTTACCGTTTTCATATGCGCGTCGTGCTGGTGTCTTGCTAAGTAAAAATGGTGATAATTGGACTGTTTTTTATCGCGGCGAATTAGACGTAACGGCTTTACTTGAAGTACGTCGTATTGCGGGACGTGGTTTTTCACTCGAGCAGTTGCCAGACGACAAATTTGAGCTGTTACTTGAGGCTTCTTATCAACGCGATAGTTCTGAAACACAGCAAATGATGGAAGATATTGGCAATGAAGTTGACTTATTTTCTTTAGCTGATGAACTACCGCAAACAGAAGACTTACTCGCAGGGGATGATGACGCACCTATTATTAAACTCATTAATGCCATGCTCAGTGAGGCAATTAAAGAGGGTGCTTCAGATATTCACATTGAAACCTTTGAGCAAGAGTTAGTAATTCGCTTTAGGGTAGACGGTGTCTTAAAAGAAGTTTTAAAACCAAATCGTAAACTTGCATCCTTACTCGTGTCACGTATTAAGGTTATGGCAAAGCTCGATATTGCAGAAAAGCGTATTCCACAAGATGGGCGTATAAGTTTACGTATTGCTGGACGTGCTGTTGATGTGCGTGTATCAACGATGCCATCAAGTTTTGGTGAGCGTGTTGTACTGCGTTTACTTGATAAAAATAATGCGCGCTTAAATCTTGAAGATTTGGGGATGACCGAGCGAAATCGCGAATTGTTCGCTGATCTCATCAGTAAGCCTCACGGTATTATTTTGGTAACTGGTCCCACAGGTTCTGGTAAAAGTACCACTTTGTATGCGGGGATGAGTCAAATAAACTCACGTGACCGTAATATTTTGACGGTTGAAGACCCGATTGAGTACGAAATACCGGGGATTGGTCAAACACAAGTAAACACCAAAGTAGATATGACCTTTGCGCGGGGACTGCGTGCAATTTTACGTCAAGACCCTGATGTCGTCATGGTGGGGGAGATCCGAGACCTTGAAACCGCACAAATCGGTGTGCAAGCGTCGTTAACGGGTCACTTAGTAATGTCGACTTTACATACCAATACCGCTGCGGGTGCGATTACCCGTATGGAAGATATGGGAGTAGAACCTTTCCTGTTGTCTTCTTCTTTGCTGGGTGTGTTATCACAACGTCTAGTGCGTACTTTATGCAATAGCTGTAAAGAAGGGCATGTGGCCGACGAGCGAGAGTGCCAGTTACTAGGTGTTAACCCTGCTGAGCCGCCGACGATTTACCGTGCTGTAGGCTGTGAAGAGTGTAACTTTAATGGTTATCGTGGCCGTACGGGGATTCATGAATTACTGGTTGTTGATGAGGCTATTCGTGAAATGATCCACAGCGGTAAAGGCGAACAAAGTGTTGAAAAGTACATTCGTACTCGTAGCCCAAGTATTCGTCAAGATGGCTGTAGCCGTGTGTTGGCGGGCCGTACAACCTTAGAAGAAGTCTTGCGTGTAACGCGTGAGGAAGGTTAATTATGGCAGCATTTGAGTACCGCGCCCTGGATGGTAAAGGTAAAGAGAAAAAAGGCATTCTTGAAGCCGATACGGTAAAGCAAATACGTCAAACATTACGTGACCAAGGCCTGATGCCTTTAGAGGTTGTCGCTGCAGCAGAGGGTGAAAAACAAGTTAAAGGGGCTAAAAAGTCATTATTTAGCGGTTTTTTCAAACCAAAAATATCGACCTCAGATTTAGCGCTGATTACTCGTCAACTTGCCACCTTAATTCAGTCAGCATTACCTGTCGAAGGGGCGGTAATGGCCGTCGCTGAACAATGTGAAAAACCGCGTTTAAAACGTATGCTCATGTCTGTACGCTCAAAAGTTGTTGAAGGCTACACACTCGCAGATGGTATGAGTGAGTTTCCGCATGTATTTGATGATTTATATCGTGCCATGGTGGCTGCCGGTGAAAAATCGGGCCACTTAGATCAAGTGTTAAATCGTTTAGCTGATTACACGGAACAACGTCAGCATATGCGTAGTCAAATAACACAAGCGATGGTATATCCAATCATTCTTGTTGTGTTTGCTATCGCAATTGTTTCAGTGTTATTGGGCACCGTGGTTCCCAAAATATTAAAAACATTCGAAAAGTCAAAACAAGTACTTCCTTGGACGACAGAGTGGGTTATGGCAGCCAGTAACTTTGTACAAAATTATTGGTTTATTAGTTTAATAATTATCACTGCACTCTCAGTGGGAATTAAGCATGCACTCAAACAACCAAAAATTCGTTACTGGTTTGATGAAAAAGTACTTTACTTGCCTGGAATAGGCAAAGTCGCGAGAGGGGTGAATACCGCTCGATTCGCACGAACGTTAAGTATTTTATCTTCAAGCTCCGTTCCCTTACTCGAAGGTATGCGTATCTCTGGTGGGGTATTGGTCAATGAGAAAATGAAAAAATCGGTGCAAGATGCAGCCACCCGAGTCAGTGAAGGGGCGAGCCTTCGTGCTGCTTTACAACAAACGAAACTTTTTCCACCTATGATGCTGCACATGATCGCAAGTGGCGAAAAGTCAGGTGAACTTGAGCAAATGCTTGAGCGAGCAGCAAATAACCAAGATCGTGAGTTTGAAAGCATGGTCAACGTGTCTTTAAAACTTTTAGAGCCAGCGATGATTGCATCAATGGCGGTCATTGTCTTGTTTATTGTTATGGCAATACTGCAGCCAATTATGGCAATGAATAAGGCAGTAGGACTTTAAATTAGGGAACGGTAGAGCAACAGCCAGTAGCTGTCGCTTTATAATAAATTATTGAAGAAAATTAGAGGTATTTTTGTGAACAAACAGTCAGGTTTCTCATTATTAGAAGTCATGGTGGTACTGGTTATCATCGGTATGATTATGTCAATTGTGGCACCAAACATTATGGGCCAACAAGAAGAGGCAGCGATCGACAAAGCACACCTAGATATTCAACAAATTGAAGATGCGTTGAGCCTTTATAAGCTGAAGAATAAAGCCTATCCAACTACAGAACAGGGTCTAGAAGCGCTTGTTACTAAAACGAGCATCGAGCCGGTTCCAAAACGTTTTCCAGATGGTGGTTTTATTGAAAAGTTACCTGAAGATCCATGGGGCAATCCGTACCAACTAATTAGCCCAGGAGAAATTGGTAAAATTGATATTTTTTCAATGGGTCCAGATGGCGAAGCTGGCACCGATGATGACATCGGTAACTGGGATGAAGAAAAGCAATAATGCGTAAACTCAGCCAGATGTTTACCTTTTATACACATCAAGGCTTACTATTATGGTAAGCCTTAATCGTTTACGTTTGGCTGGGTGTGCTAAGCACGCAAAAGGTTTTAGCCTCATCGAAATATTAATGGTGCTTGTGGTGATAGGGTTTGTCACTAAAATGGTGGCCTACAGTTTTGATGGTGGTGCAGAAGAAAAATTAGAAAAACAAGCGCTCAGATTACACACCACGATTAATATGGCATCTGAATTTGCCATCTTAAATCAGGTCGAGTTAGGCTTTCATTTAGATCAAAATGTATTTGAATTTTTAGTGTTTGATGGTGAAAAGTGGGTCACCTTCGATCGTGAAAAATTGTTTGCGCCTATTAAAGTAGACGAAGATTTTAAATTAACCTTGAATCTCGAAGATTTGGCATGGGCACAAGATAACTTACTTGAGCAATCGAACTGGCGTGAATTGATGAGCGGCGGTGACGAAGATAGTTTATTAGAACTTAAAAAGTTAAAAATTCCACAGGTACTGATCCTTTCTTCAGGAGAAGTCAGTGCTTTTCAGTTAGTGTATGAGCTGAAAGAGGAGCGTGAACCGCAGTATTTTATCGAAGGCGAGTTCATGGCTCCTGTTAAACTTCGTATGGAGCCAGAGTAATGACTAAGTCAGCGGGTTTCACTTTACTTGAAGTCATGGTCGCTTTGGCTATTTGTGCCATGGCGGGTATTGCTGCAATGCAGGCAACGGGTGAACACATCAATCACTTGTCGACGATTGAAGAGCAAACATATGCATCATGGGTTGCTGAAAATGTCATAGTTGAGCAGCGAACAAAAGGTGATAAGTGGGCGGGCAAAAATGGCACTAAAGGCAGTGAAACACTGGCCGGTTATGAGTGGTATTGGCGTCAAGATGTCGTTGCTACGGCAGATAAAAGCTTCGTGAAAGTCACTATTAATGTGTTTGCTGACGAAAAACTAGAATACCCCATTTATGAACTTGTTACTTATTTAAACAAAGGTGACAAGTAGTGAAGCAACGCGGGTTTACCTTACTTGAAGTTATCGTCGCAATGGGCATTTTAGCGTTTGTGGTGTTATCGACTCATCAAATCTTAGAATCAACCACCAAGGCTAAAGAAGCCTCGGATGAGACAATCGCAGAGCTCAATGGCTTTCAAACGGTATTTCGTCTTATGGACCAAGACTTTAGCCAAATGACGAAACGTCAAGTACGCAATGAGGCGGGAGACTTTCAAGAAGGTTACATTCTTGCTGGGCGCTATGTATTTGACAGTCAATATGATGGCATTGGTTTTGTGCGTGATGGGTGGATTAATCCAATAAACTTGCTGCCGCGCTCTGAGTTACAAGCTGTTGGTTATCGTGTTATAGATGATAACCTAGAGCGCATATACCGAGTATATGTTGATCAGCTCGATAATATGGAACCGCGTTCGCAAGTTATTCTAGAAGATATTGAAGATCTGAAGTTTGAATTTCTTGATGATAAAGACGAATGGCAAGAACAGTGGCAAGCCGCTGCATTACCGAAGGCTGTTGCCGTGACCATTCAAAAAATAGAACAAGAGCCTATTCGCCGAGTCTTTTTAGTGCCCGGTGAAGGTGTAGTGAGTACTCAGCCATGATGATTAAACGTTCTCAAGGTGCCGCACTTGTTATTGTTTTATTTATTGTCGCATTAGCCGCTATGCTAGCGGTCGAAATGAGTGCAAACCTGATGGTGCAAGTGCAGCGTAGTACTAATATACAAAGTCATCAGCAAGCTAAGTGGTATGCTTTTGCTGCTGAAGAATTAGCGATTAAAGCGATTAAACAAACTAAAAAAGATGACCCTGATAAAATTCATCTAGGGCAAGTCTGGGCGCAGCAAGGAGGGGTTCCTTATCCTGTTGATAATGGCACGTTAAGTGGCACGATTACGGATTTGCAAGCGTGCTTGAACTTAAATGCTTTACGCACAAAACCTGTGCAACAAACCGGCTCGGCTAATAAAACGAACCCAGCGCACAAAGCATTGTTAGCTTTACTTGAGAATATTGAAGACTTACCCGCAGATGAGTCTGAAGAGGCAATGGCTGACAGCGTCTATGACTGGCTCGATGAAGACAGTATTACTTATCGCTCAGGTGCAGAAGAAGATGAGTACTTATCGCGTAAGTATCCCTACATGACTGCAAACAGCTTTTTTGCTTCAACATCAGAGTTGCGTTTAGTTAAAGGCTTCAATCCATTAGTGATGGAAAAAGTATTGCCCTTTGTGTGTGTGATACCAGACAGTGAACTTTTAGCAATTAATGTAAATACCTTGCCCAATGAAAGTGCCATTATTCTAAGCTCGCTTATTGATGGCCTCAGTTTATCAGGCGCAGAAAGTGTATTATCGTCTCGCCCTGAAGAGGGATTTGATGATATGAACGCATTTTTTGAACAAGTTAATCAACAAGGCGCACAAAACGTCGAAGCTGTTAAAGACTTGTTCACCATCAACAGTGATTATTTTAAACTACAAACGCAAGCTGAATTTGCAGAGTTGCGTTTTTCGATGACCACCTTACTCCATGCCAATAATGGTAAAGTAACGATACTGGCGCGAAAATTTGGAGGCGTACAGTGACAGAAATATTGTTGATCCGTGCGGGTCAAACATTACAAGATAGCCTTAGTTGGCTAATTTACTCACCGACAGAACAAGAAATAATTGCGAGCGGCGAAATCGCCAGTGCAGCACAATTAGGTGAGTTAACTGAAAAAGCACAAACCCGTGAAGTGGTTGCTCTTTTACCGAGTGATCAAATTCAGCTAAAAACAGTTGAATTGCCGACTAAATGGAGTCGTAAGTTAGAGCAGGCATTGCCCTATATGCTTGAAGAAGATATCGCGTGTGATGTCGACGACCTATTTATTGCGATTGCTGAGCCTACACTCATAGATGAAAAGCATGCGGTTAATATCGCCATGACCGATCGTGAGTGGTTTGAGCAGTGGCTTGCTACATTCAATGAGCATGATATTGAAGTATTTAAAGTGTTACCTGACGCGTTATTACTTCCTCGAGTCGACAATGAGAATACCCTGCGTACCGTTGAACTCAATGGCCAATGGTTATGTAAATTAGGTCACTGGCATATTGCAGCTGTTGAAACAGACTGGCTAGATGGTTATTTGACCGCAATGGGCCACCCAGATGTTGCACATTTTAGTCCAGCCACCGGGTTCCCTGAATCAGTTAATCTTGAGGCAAAAACGGAGCTGTATGATTTACCGCTCGCTTTATTTGCGAAACAACTCCCTGAAATTAGTTTTAATCTACGCCAAGGTGTATATCAATTAAAGAAAAAGTCAGCCATTTGGTGGGGATACTGGCAAAAAGCCGCTATTGCCGCAGGGGTTGCATTGGTATGCAGTGTGGGGGTTAAGTCCCTTGAGTTATATAAACTAAATACTCAACTTGAGAAAACGAAGGCACAAGTTGTGACTAACTATCAGCGCGCGTTTCCTAATAAGAAAGTACGCCCACAGTTGATTCGTAGTCAAATTCGTAATGAACTCGCATTGCTCGATAGCGGAAGTACCGCTGGTTTCTTAGATTTGACTAATGACTTAGTGACTATTTTTAGTGAAGTAAAAGACTTCACACCAGAAACTTTGCGTTATGACCAAGGCCGCAACGAGTTACGTATTCGTGCACGTGGTAAAGATTTCCAATCGTTTGGAAAAGTAAAAGCAATTTTAGAACAGCGAGGCTTAACGGTTGATCAAGGCTCACTAAATAATGATGGTGATTTTGTCGTCGGTGAAATTAAGTTGCGAGGTGCGGCATGAAAAACCAATTAATTAGTTACTGGCGTTCATTAAAAGAGCAAGAACAACAACTTGTTGTCGTCGCTGGGGTGATTTTTGTTATTTTTATCCTTGTGATGGGAATCTTTAGGCCGTTAAATGCGGCGATTGAAAAAGCAGAACAAGACACGATAAAACAACAAGAATTGCTGGCATGGGTTGATGAGAGCATTGTTAAGTTAAAGGCCAGTGGCAGTGCACGAGTAGCGAATGACCGCAGCTTAAGTCAAATTGTGAATAGCACGCGAAATCGTTATCAGATCACCATCAGTAAAATGCAACCAAATGATAATTCACTGCGTTTAACTATCGATTCTGTCGAGTTTAACAAGTTGGTTGAGTGGCTTGATGAATTAGTTAATTCACAAGGTGTACTGATTGAAAACTTAGACATTAGTAAAGACGATAAGTCTGGTTTTGTTCGTGTCAGTCGTTTGGTACTAGAGAAGTAGACGATGAAAAGAATTATTTTATTAGTCACAGTATTTGTGATGTGTTTTTTGGTGTTTACGCTTATAAAAACACCCGCTGCAATTGCACTAGATTTAGCTGCACCGCATTTACCAAAACAATTGCAACTAGGCAAAGCCAGTGGTTCGCTTTGGGATGGTCGCATAATGCAGGTACGTTTTGATGGTGAGCAACTTAATAATGTACGGTGGAAGTTATCTGGCTGGTCATTGTTGACGGGCAAACTCGTTGGTACAGTGCGCTTTGGTGATCCGCGTGATAAAACAGATATTTCGGGCCATGCTGATTTTTCGTATGGGTTGTTCAATCAAGCTGTTGTGGTAAAAAATACCACACTACGTTTGAGCGTTGAGCGTGCGATGGCGCGCTTAAAATTGCCATTGCCAATTAGTGCACAAGGGCGTGTGATTGTTGATCTCGATGAGTTCAGCTCTGGTCAGCCGTATTGTGAAACATTAATGGGTGAGATTGCCAGTCCCAATATCGATGTTCAAGGACTTAATGGCTGGTTTAGTGTTGGCCCACTGAGCGGCCGTCTTAGTTGTAAATCAGGCGATATAGCTGTCTTGGTTGACCCTGAAAATCGCTTAGGTCTTGAGGCTGATGCTGTACTAAAAGCCAATTTAGATTTTAAAGTGGCAGGGTATATAAAACCAGAAGCCAGTCTACCAAAAGAAGTGCATGACGCTGCGAAGTTTTTAGGGCGTCCAGATAGCGAAGGACGCTATCCACTTAATTTATAAACACGACTTTAATTGAAGGCATTATGCAAATTCCTGAGTTTTCAAAAGAGCAAAGCGCCTTATTAGCACGCTTTCTTGCTGAGCAAAAAGACGCGCTATCGTTAGCACAAACACACGGTTATTTATTTGCCGTTATTTGTGCGCCCGAGCCATTGGATGTTCATCAGTGGCTTGAGCAAGTTGTCCCTAGTTGTGATGGGCAAATGGATGAGCAGGTATTGTTTGCGTTTATGGCGCTATATCAGCAAATCAGTGAACACGTATTTGAAACCGGATACAGCTTACCCGTAAGTTTGCAATTTAATTCTGCTCAGCAGCCGTACCTTGATATGCAAGAGTGTCAGCATTGGAGCCAAGGCTTTATGCTTGGGGCGCAGGGCTATATTGCTAAATTGTTAGCTGCGCCACAACTAGCGAGTGAATTAAAAGAAGCACTTGAGACAGCACAGCAAAGTTTGTGTTTCTTTATACTCGACTCAGCTGATATAGCATCGATTGCCAATCAGCATGGTTTAACCGAAGGGCTGTTATGTCAACAGCAGTATGAAGTGATGAATGAGTTTGCAGCAGGCTTTGCTGAGTTAATCGAAGCCGTTGCAGTAAATAGCCAGCTTTATAATGATGAAGGCTGGGGCTAAGCAAGCTCTAACACAATATCTGTGCAGCCTTTTGCACAACGAACAATGCCTTTGCCAGGCTGTTCAGTCTGTAGGTTTAAGGTAAGGACTCCTTTGCATGTTTCACAATGCATAGTCTGTCCTTTTGCTAACTTTTTTAGCATATTGCGCTGTTTAGCAAATGAATCGCTGGTTTTTTTATTAAGCGCAGAAAAATCCATTATTTATTTAACCTTTCTTCAAGTGCATCCGAAACAATATTACAAACACGTTCTAGGCGTTCACCATAGAAATATAAGTTAATATCTTTTTCACGACAATAATGTAAATGAAAGATTTGCAGTTTATCGTCATTCAAAAAAGCCTCTTCGACGTACTCACGCTCTGAACTCGATAAATTAAGCTGTGACTTAATCGTGTTCTTCGCCATATTCGCGGCGGGGCTGCGGTTAACTTGGCTAAAATCTGAAAGTACGTTAACCCCATCACCTAACAACCGTTCTCTGGGTTCTTTGATCAAAGGGTGATCAATCGTGAACAATGCTAAAATAATAAGTACTAAAATGATAAATTTTTTCATAGCACACAGAACTTTGATCTAAATAAAGAAGGAATTGGGACAAGTTTAATAAAATGGCTGATTTAAAAGCAAGAATATACGATGAAATAATTAAAAAGTTCATATTTTAGATCATTCCCTGAAATTTTTGAGAGATTGAGTATAATACTTTCGATAGGTTGGAAATTTCAGAAAACTCTGAACGAAATGAGATGCATTCTAATTTGTCGTATTGGCTTTATAACCTATTTAACTGCAAACATCAGTTTGAGTTTATTTCCTAGTGGCGTTGAGGAATTTTGATGGATAAACAAATTAAGGTTAAAAACATCCCAACGGAAGTAAAAATCCAAAAACCGGAAAACGCTTCCCATGATGATAGATTTAATCCACGCAATCGAATTTATGTAAGAGCAGTAACAGGCTTGCATCAGCTGTTAAGGCGACGAATTGGTTTCGTTGGCATGCTTGCATTTATGCTTTTACCTTGGATTAACTTCCACGGACAGCAAGCTGTGCTGTTCGATTTAGTAGGCCAAAAGTTTAATATCTTCGGCCTCACTCTGTGGCCACAAGATTTAACCATTCTTGCGTTTATTCTTATGCTTGCAGCTTTTGCGCTGTTCCTCGTCACCACATTTTATGGCCGAGTCTGGTGTGGTTACACATGTCCGCAAACTGTATGGACATTTATTTTTATTTGGTTCGAAGAAAAGTTTGAAGGCACTGCAAACCAGCGTAAGAAGTTAGATCAACGCCCCATGGACTTTGATAAGTTTTGGCGTAAAACGGCAAAACACAGCAGCTGGTGGCTGTTTTCACTGTATACAGCGTTTACCTTTGTTGGCTACTTTACACCTATACGCCAGCTACTTCCGGATGTTTTTACTTTGGATGCCACAGCCTATTCTTATGGGTGTATCGCATTGTTTGCTGTGTGTACATACGGCAATGCAGGGTGGATGCGTGAAATTATGTGTTTACATATCTGTCCTTATTCGCGTTTTCAGTCGGCCATGTTTGATAAAGACACCTTTACAGTAAGTTATGATGAATCTCGTGGCGAAAATCGTGGTCCTCGTTCACGTAAACAAGATCCGAAAGAGTTAGGACTCGGTGACTGTATCGACTGTAACTTATGCGTACAAGTGTGCCCGACAGGGATAGATATTCGCAACGGTTTGCAATATGAATGTATCAACTGCGGTGCCTGCATTGATGCTTGCGATGGTGTAATGGATAAAATGAATTACCCACGTGGGCTCATTTCATATACCACAGAGCGAAACTTAGAAACCCCTGAAAATAAAACGCATGCTTTGCGACCTAAATTGATTGGTTATCTTGTTATCCTTGTTGTGTTAACCGGGGCTCTCGTGGCAAATATTGCCATGCGTAAACCAATGGAGTTTGATATTATCCGCGACCGTAATCAGCTTTACCGGGTTGACTTCAATGGCTTGGTTGAAAACACCTACACACTTAAAGTGATCAACAAAGCGCAATACGAGCAAACGTTTAATATTACAGTGGAAGGCTTAAATAACTTTGAATATATAGGCAAACAAACATTCACTGTGCCCTCAGGTGAATCTTATAACGTGCCCTTGTCATTAGTGGTTGATCCGTACGATTTGAAAAAGCCGATGACAAAATTCGAGTTTATACTTTCGGTGGAGGGGCAGCCTGATATTCAGATTTCGCAGCCTAGTAACTTCTTTAAGGCGCAATAATTCAGTACACTGAGCAAATACAATAAAAAGCGGGGTTTTCCCGCTTTTTTTATATAATGGGACACTATGAGTAAATTTAGCTTTGTTGACCTCACACCCGATTCAATTTTAGACGCAGTTGAAAGTATTGGGATCTATGCTGAGTCAGGATTACTTGCTTTAAACAGCTATGAAAATCGCGTTTATCAGTTTAAAGCAGAAGACGGTTACCGATACGTTGTAAAATTCTATCGTCCTGAGCGTTGGAGCAAAGAACAAATATTAGAAGAGCATGCGTTTGCTTTTGAACTTGCTGATGCAGAAGTTCCCGTCGTTGCGCCCGTAGTAAAGGACGGAAAAAGTCTCTTTGAGCATGATGGCTATTTATTTGCGTTATTTCCCAGTGTGGGCGGGCGTATTTTCGAAGTTGATAATTTAGATCAACTCGATGTATTAGGCCGTTTAATTGGTCGTATGCATCAAGTTGCAAAAGCATCTTCATTTAATCATCGCCCAGTGATCAGTTGTGAAGAATACCTTCAGACAGCTAAAGTTCAGTTACAAGCAAGTAACTTGATGCCAACGTCATTAGAAAATGCTTTTTATACGATTTTGGATTTGGTTATTAAAGAAACCACAGCCCAATATAAAAATGTAGAGACAATTCGATTACATGGTGACTGCCATGCGGGCAATATTTTGTGGGCGGGTGATGCACTGATGTTTGTTGACCTCGATGACAGCAGACAAGGTCCTGCAATTCAAGACTTATGGATGATGCTCAGTGGCGATCGTAACAATCAACTGTTACAGTTAGACACCTTGGTAGCAGCGTATGAAGAGTTTTGTGATTTTGACCACAGCCAGCTGAAATTAATTGAGCCATTACGCGCGATGCGCATGGTGCATTACATGGGGTGGTTAGCAAAACGTTGGGATGATCCTGCATTCCCACGGAACTTTTCATGGTTCGCAGAAGACAAATACTGGGAGCAGCAAATACTCGCGTTAAAAGAACAGCTTGCAGCGCTACAAGAACCACCGTTAAAATTATTACCATAAATTTTTTAAAAGATAAGTAAAGACGAGAAAACAATGTTCAAAAAATTAAAATTAAGTCTACTCATTCTATGTTTACCTCTTGCAGCACTGGCAGCTGACTTTGAAGCAGGTAATCAATACGAAGTACTAAACACTAAAAAGAGTGCTACACCACAAGTAACTGAGTTTTTCTCATTTTACTGTCCACACTGTTTTAAGTTTGAACCAGTGGCTAAAGCATTGGCCTCAACGCTGCCTGAAGGCACTGAGTTTGTTAAGAATCACGTTAACTTTTTAGGTGGTGTATCGAAACAAACACAAAGTAACCTAAGTTATGCTTACCTAATTGCAAAGCAACATGGTAAAGGTGAGCAAGTGGCCGACCAAATTTTTCACAGCATTCATATTCAACGTGCACCGCTGCAAAATATTAAAGACGTGAAAGCATTATTGGCGACAAATGGTATTAGCGGCGATGTGTTTGACTCTGAAATTGCTAGCATGCCTGTGATCAGTGCAGAAAAAGCGATGCAAGACAAACAGAATAAATACTCAGAGATGGGGGCGTTAACGGGTGTGCCGACTTTTATCGTGAATGATAAATATAAAATTAATATAAATACCATCAAGAGCCAAGAGCAGCTTGATGCGTTAGTAAAGTTTTTATTAGAACAATAATTTTTGGAGTGATTGAATAATGATCAAATTAGTTAAAGCTGCATTTGTGGCCGTGACGCTAGGTTTCGTTGCCACAGCGAGTGCGGCGCAATACGAAGAAGGTAAGCATTATGAAACAATTGATGCGCGAGCTTCTAAAAAGCCTGAAGTGACCGAGTTTTTTTCATTCTACTGTCCTCACTGTAATACCTTCGAGCCAATTGTTGCTGAGCTTAAGCCAATGCTTAAAGACGGCGTTAAATTTAAAAAGAATCACGTTAATTTTGTTGGTCCTCGTGATCCTGAGATCCAAACAGTGCTTGCGCAAGGTTATGCAACAGCAACAGTACTCCCAAATAGCGATGCGTTAGTTGGTGCAATTTTTGACCACATTCATGGTAAACGTGCGCGTATTAATGAGCTTGCAGATATGAAAGATATTTTCGTATCACAAGGTGTAACTGCTGAAGATTTTGAAAAGTACTACAACAGTTTTTCAGTACGTACGATAGCAGCGAAAATGAAACGCGACCAAGAGTACTATCAACAAAAAGGAGCCTTAAAAGGCGTACCAACCTTTATTGTGAATGGTAAGTATCGTTTAATCTTAGGTGCAGACTCAGGTATTACCGATGCAAAAAGCATGGCTGAGCTAATTAATTACTTAGCAGCTAAGTAAGAGACTCGAAAATATTATTTAAAAGCTCCGCTCGCGGAGCTTTTTTGTTTGGTGAAGAAATGAAAAAACTTTTAGTGTCGAGTTGTTTACTAGGAAAGCCGGTACGCTATGACGGTCAATCACAAAACTTATTACATCCTGGATTAGAGTCACTGAAGCAGCAAGGGCGTATTGTGTCTTTTTGTCCTGAGGTTGCGGGTGGTCTACCTACACCAAGAGCGCCTGCTGAAATTAGCCAGGGTAGAGTATTAACACAGGATGCGCATGACGTCACCGCAGAGTTTAAAGCGGGTGCACAGCAAGCATTACGCGTATGCAAAGAACAAGGGATTCGGTTCGCACTACTCAAAGAGTCTAGTCCGTCATGTGGACGTAATTATATTTATGATGGAAGTCACACAGGGCAAAAGATTCGAGGAATGGGTTTAACTGCAAAGTTACTTAGTGACAATAATATACAGGTGTTCAGTGAACAACAATTGCCAGCGCTATTGGCTGCGCTGGCAAAAGTTTAAGTTATTTACGCTGTAAAAAGACGCCAGACTCAATATGATGTGTATAGGGGAATTGGTCAAAAATCGCAAAACGTTTCACTTCGTGTGTTTTGCAAAGGTGATCAAGATCTCGTTCTAATGTCTCGGGATTACAAGAGATATAGATAATGTTGTCGTAGTTCGCCACCAAATCACAGGTAAGAGTATCCATCCCCGCTCGAGGAGGGTCGACTAAAATTGTTTGGCAGTTATAGCTGTTTAGATCAATACCGTCTAAACGTGAAAAAGTACGTTCGCCTTTCATGGCTTGTGTAAACTCTTCACTCGACATACGAATGATATCTAAATTATCGACTTTGTTTTGAGCAATATTGTACTGCGCAGAATAAACCGATGACTTTGAGATCTCAGTCGCAAGCACTCGGTTAAATGAACCGGCTAGTGCAATTGAAAAGTTACCATTACCACAATACAGCTCTAGCAAATCATTATTAAGGGGCTCACACAACGCTTGTGCCCATTCCAGCATTTTAATGTTCACTTTTGCGTTTGGTTGAGTAAAGCTATTTTCTACTTGCTGATAAATGAGTTCTTTACCATTTACGTTTAATCGTTCAACGACATAGTCGTTCCCAATCACTTCTTTTTGCTTACGTGCACGACCAATAAAGTCGATTTTAAACTGGCTGCTTAATTTTGCTTTAAGCTCTTTAATCGCAATTAGCCATTCATCGTTTAAAGGTTTGTGGTAAAGCAAACTAACAAGAATTTCACCACTTAAGCTAGAGAGGTAATCAATCTGGAATAACTTGCGGCGAAGTACCTCACACCCTTTTAAGTTTTCAATCATCACCTGCATCACTTCGCCAACGAGTGGCGCGGCGGGATCAAATTCATCAACGCGAATTTTCTCTTTGCTTTGCTGATCAAACATAATGTGGAATAAATCGTCGCCCTCATGCCACACTCTAAACTCTGCACGTTGACGGTAGTGAATTGGATCAGAGCTGAACACTTCTAATGTGTTTACACCAAAGCGCCTAAACTGTGACGTGATGCGCTGCTCTTTCTCACTCAATTGTGCATCATATTGAGTTGTATCAATTTTTATAACCGCCATGGCTGATTACCTTTTATCTCTTAGCTATTTGTCGGCGCTATTGTAGGGAGCAGAGAGGATTTGTCTAGTTTTGTTATTTATTTTAGTGTCGTTTTTTTATACAAAAAACTTAAGTTATGCGATTTTTGGCCGATAATGAGGTAACCATAAAATGGAGTCGGATCATGAAAATTGGCAACCTAGGCTATATGCCTAATACAAATTTGAATAAATACAATGGTAAACAGTCTGTGCAGCAGCCTACCATTCAAAATCGTCAAGATAGCTATCAACAACGTGGCCGCGAACTGGCTGCAAAAGTCCTCGACGATAAACTCGCACAAGCACTTGGTTTACCTAAAGCAGAAGAAAAGAAAGATAAGCCCCTGTTTGATTTTGATGAGATCGTTAAAAATGTACTCAATTTTGTTGGTGGTGCGCTGCGTAAAGCAAAAGCAGATGGCGCTGATGATGAAAAGTTAAAAGGCATGTTAGGCGAGGCACGCAAAGGCGTACAAATGGGAATCGATGATGCCTATGATGAACTTAAAGAATCAGGCATCTTAAATGACGATATCGAAGAGGGTATCGAAAAATCGAAAGAAGGTATCTTTAAAGGTATTGATGAGCTTGAAGAAGACTTATTTAATCCTAAACCTAATGCCGTGACGGTTAGCCAAGCACAGTACGTGAGCTTAAGTAATAATGCTGAATATACATTTACCACAGCCGAAGGTGATGAAGTCAGTATTAGCTTTGCAGATGCATATGAGAGCAAGTCCGCTAGTAGCTACAGTAAAAACGGTGACAACGAAGCGTATGTCAGTGAATCGTCACAATCACGTGACTTATCTTTTTCTATGTCAGTGAATGGCGATCTTAATGAGCAAGAGCAGCAGGCCATTAACGAGTTGATGGAAGACTTACAAGGCGTTAGCGAAACATTTTTCTCAGGCTCACTCGATGAAGCCTTTGAACAAGCTAAAGAGCTTAACTTGAGTATTGGGCAGCTAGTCGGTTTTTCGATGGATTTGAAGCAAACCAAAACAGTTGCAGCTATAAAAGGGTACGAAGAATATAAACCAACGCCAGAGAAAGAAGTTGCAGAAAAGGTCGCCCCTTTTAACGATGACTTAAAAGAAGCCTTTAATAAAGCCGGTGATATTGGTTTGCAAAATCAACTTGCCGGAATATTGCAATGGTTAAATCAAGATAAAGAAGAAGTCAGTAAATTGGTTGATTATACCAAAGCGATGTTCGAGCAAATGAATACACTACGTTCAGCCAATGAACAGAACTAGTCTTCGCTTTCTTTTTAGATAGTCACATGGCAAACTGCTTGCCTTTCATGATCCGAGGTAAGTAGTTTGTCAGTCCATATAATGGTGTTTGATTCAGGTATTGGTGGGACAACTGTGCTTGAACAGATCCAGGATTTGATCCCGAATGCAGATTATAGCTATTTTATGGATAATGCCTTTCTGCCTTATGGTGCGCAAACTTCGCAAACAATCATTCAACGCTTATTAGGGCTATTACACTTTATAGACACACATGCGTTGCATGTTGATATATTAGTGATTGCCTGCAATACAGCATCGACATCTGCGTTAGACGTTATTCGACACTATACAAGTATTGAAGTTGTGGGGGTTGTGCCTGCTATAAAGCCAGCATGTGCCATAAGTAATACGAAGCACATTGGTTTACTTGCCACGCCCGCGACTACAAAAAGCAAATACACCGAGACGTTAATTTTGACACACAGTCAAGGTACAAAAGTGAGCTTGTACGCTTCGACTAAGCTGGTGGAAATTGCAGAAACACTGTTTCATAGTAAAAAACTACTCAAAGCCGAATTCAACGAAGCAATGGCTGAACTCGCTATTGCAGATGATATTGATGTATTAGTACTCGGATGCACACACTTTCCTTTATTAGCCCATGCAATAAATAACTATTACGACAAACGCGTTAAATTGATTGACTCAGGCCGTGCAATTGCAAATCGTGTCAGTAGTATTATTACAACGCAGCAATTAAATTTAGCAACAGACAAAAAAAAGCCGCTGCACTATTATGCAACGGCTCCGATTAGTCACCAGCAATTAAGCGTAGAGCTTGTTACGCTGATTGATCAGATTCCTCACGGAAACTATTAGACTCGTTCTCTTGTTTTTGTTTTGCTTCACGTACTTTTAAAGTACGTTGTTGGAACTCACTATCATTTAATTGATTAATTGCATTGTCAGCATCTGCCTCAGCCATTTCAACAAAACCAAAGCCACGACGTTTACCAGTGTTTTTATCTTTCAATAAACGAACGTTAAAGACTTTACCTTGTTCTTCAAATAAAGCGCGTACAACACCTTCATTCGTTCGGTAAGGAAGGTTGCCAACATAAAGTGTTTTTGTTTTTACTTCAGCCTCCTCACTTGCCGTTGATGAGAGTGCTGCAATAACTAAAGCACCAATTAATAAGCCTGCACCAAATAGCAACGCAGGGTCTAAAGCTAAGCTCGAAAATGCAAACTTAACAATAACAAACCCTAATACAGCAAGAATAACAGAGAAAAGAAAAGATTTTTGATCGGGTAATTTCATTTTTGATCTACCAATAAACAGGAAATAAACATTAATTTAACATTGTGAACTTGCTATCTTAACGCGTTAAATGAACATAGCAATGAAATTTGCATTAAATTATGAATGTTGGCTTAAAAAACAGCCATAATTGCGACTGTTTTTGTTATTTTCGGTAATTTTAGTTCACTTTGTGAGCGAACGATAAAAAGATCGAAAAAAAGTGTTGATCTGTTTTTGGATCTCCCTATAATGCGACCCCACTGAGACGGTAGACAGCAACTAAAGACGCTGAGCAACGTAGCAGAGAGTTAAGTAAAACTTCGGTTTTAAGTCTTCGAAAGAAAGTTTAAAATTAAGTGTTGACTCTAAAAAATAAGGATGTATTATACGCATCCCTAGCGACGAAGTCGCACTGTTCTTTAACAATATAAA
>NZ_JBRJHH010000024.1:0-26305 GCF_053628915.1 Pseudoalteromonas sp. MBR-15 | reverse complement strand
CTAACCTCTAACCTCTAACCTCTAACCTCTAACCTCTAACCTCTAACCTCTAACCTCTAACCTCTAACCTCTAACCTCTAACCTCTAACCTCTAACTTCTAACTTCTAACCACTATTTCTATTTCTATTTCTATTCCTATTCCTATTTCTTTTCCTAAAGCCTGTTCGAGTTTTTTTGCTAATGTCTGTTTTGCTTGTTCATCGCCATGAACGATTTTAATTAAACGGGGTTTTTTACGCATACCGGTTACAAACTTAATTAATCCGGTTTGATCTGCGTGGGCGCTGTAGCCGCTAATTGTGTGTATTTGTGCGTTTATGGTTACTTTTTCGTTATTTATAAATACATAACCACCGCGTGGGCCATAGGTTTGAATATCGCGCCCAAGTGTTCCTTCTCCTTGATAGCCTACAAAAATGACGTCGGTTGTTTTGTCTGGTAAAAAGCGAGCTAGATAATTCACAATTCTGCCACCGCTGCACATGCCACTTGCTGCAATAATAATGGCAGGCTGTTGTTTAGAATCTAAAAAGTTAATAAGTGCTTGATGCTCTTGGTGAGTGTCGATGGTATGTAACTGGCTAAAATCGAGCGGATGGCGGCCTTGGTTTATTCTTTTTTTAGCTTCGTCGTCCCACAGTTCTTTAAAGTGCAGGTACTCAGTAGTGAAATTTGCCGCCATGGGTGAGTCTACAATAATTTGTAGTGTATGCCACATGGAGCGTTTACTCGCGGCATGAATAATTTGTTCAAGCTCGTATAGCAGCTCTTGCGTTCGGCCAATACTAAAGGCAGGTATAAGCACCACTCCATTGTCGCTTACAGCTCGCTCAATAACCTTTTTAAGCATTATTACTCGCTCTTTTCTGCCCTGATGGTTCTTATCGCCGTAGGTTGATTCAATAACGAGAGTATCAGCTTTATAAGGCGGCTTAGGAGTAGGTAACAGTGGTGTATAGGGGGCGCCTAAATCACCAGAAAAAACGACGCGATGTGTATTTGGTTTACTGCCAAGTTCAATTTCAATATAAGCTGAGCCTAAAATATGCCCAGCACGCTGTAAACGAAACTTTGTTTTTAGCTGTAAGTCATCGAGAACATGCCACTGATTAAAATCAATCGCAATAATTTGTCGTTTAAGTAATTTAAGGCAAGTGCGGATCATGCTTTCATCGCGGGTGACGCCTACTTTTAAAGCATCTTCAATCACCATGGGCAGGAGTTTAGCACTTGCCAAAGAGGTATAAATAGGCCCTCTGAAACCTGCTGCGAGTAGGTATGGAATACGACCAACATGATCAATGTGGCAATGGGTAACAAGAAGCGCTTTTAATGTTGAAATATCAAATTCGATATTAAGATCGTGTTTGCTTTCTTCTCCCTGAAACAAACCACAATCAACAAGTAAAGAAGCCGAGTCGTTTATGAATAGCTGGTGGCATGAGCCAGTTACGCCGTTCACCGCTCCATGGTGTTTTATATGCATAATATACCTTCGGTATTAATGGGGTAGTTTTCAGCATAGAGGTTATTGGTTGTTAGAGCAACGGATGATAAGGCATAGGTAACGAGTAACGAGTAGCGAAGTACGAGATGCGAGATAAATAAACCACGAGCAGCGAACTGTGAGATAAATAAGTAACGAGTTACGAGAAGCGAGATGCGAGCTATACCGTGAAGGTTGTTTGATATTGCTGAATGGGTTTGCTTTTTCGGCATTAAAACGCCTCCCACATGTGAGGTGTGTATCACTTGTAGGAAGGGCTTTAGCCGTGAAAGGGTTGTAAGCAACGAGTTACGAGAAGCGAGATGCGAGCTAGCACAGCTAAACCGAGCTGGTTGTTTAATACCGCTGAATAGGGTTGCTTTTTCGGCGTTAAAACACCTCCCACATGTGAGATGTGTGTCACTTGTAGGAGGGGCTTTAGCCGTGAATTTTATAAAAGATGTTGCTGCGCAAACGCGCCATGCAAGCATAACGCCTACGGTTTAATGTAGGCGTGAAATTTATTTCGCGCGAAGATGGCTAACCTCTAACCTCTAACCTCTAACCTCTAACCTCTAACCTCTAACCTCTAACCTCTAACCTCTAACCTCTAACCTCTAACCTCTAACTTCTAACTTCTAACCTCTACTTCAGTTCATCCCTTATTTATCTCTAAAATCGCTTTAAGGGTATGCTCTTTGGCGAGAATATCGCGGTATAGGGCAAACTGGTTGCGGGCACGTTCTAGGTTATGGTGTGCGTGCTTGGTGGCAAAGTAGTTATCACCATCGATAAAGTCGGTTAAAAAGCGCAGGCCAATCATAAAGGTCATGACTTTTGTACCAAGCCAAAAGCTTTCTTTTTCGGCGTCGGTAATAACCTCTTTTAACGGTTCTACATAACCTTTTACGATAGCGGCGAAGATCTCTTCGCGAACGCGCACGTTGCTTAAATTCGTAGAGTCTTCTTGTTCTGGTGAACAGAATGTACGCACCATATCACCAAAATCAAACAACCAGTAGCCTGGCATGCAGGTATCTAGGTCGATAACGGCTTTGGCATCATCTGACTGCTTACAAAAAAGCATGTTGTTTATTTTCGTGTCGTTATGGCAAGGTCTAAGTGGAATTTTACCTTCAAGCTCTTTTAGCTCATCGACTAGCGTATATTGGTTTAAGCAAAAATCAATATCGCTTTGGCAAAGCGCAACTCTGCTTGCTGGGTCATGTTCGACGACCTTTTTGAAAGCGTCAAAACGCATCGCTAAATTATGAAAATTAGGAATGACATGATGCAGCTGATCGGCTTCAAAGTCTTGCAATGCTAGAGCGAATTGTCCAAATGCATTGGCTGCAGTTTGCGCCTGCGAAATCGTTGCAACAACATCTTCGCTATAACTGCCGCCAATAAATTCGAGTGCACGCCATACACCGTGATCGTACTCAACCAAAAAGTCATTTTTTATTGTGGGTACATGGCGAATAATGTCTAAATCATACTCACCTTTTTGGTGTTTTTCTGTTAAATGCTGTTCAATCAAACGTGCATTTTCGACCAGTTGCTCTGGGTGTGGAAACACATCGGTATTGAGCTTTTGCACAACTAGCGCATGTTCATCCGTTTTTAAAAGCATTGTGGTGTTGATGTGGCCGTTGCCAATTGGTTTTAGACTTACATCCACTTTGTTTAGGCCAAAACATTCAGATAAATGCGCTGCAACTGGGTTAGACTTCATAGGAAATTCACTTTTAATTTGCATTTGAACAGGTGTGCTTGTTGTTAGTTCGTCCGTGATGTAATTCATAAAGCTTTTTTGAAACCTTTTCTAGCTCTGATCTGTAAGTAACACCATACCAAGCAGATTGAGCCTGGTAGACAGCCACTGATTGAAATGTGTTTTTGATTGCTGTTTGGATTTGGTCAGGCAAATAATACTCTTTTGTGACACCGTTGTCATTATCTTCTAGAAACTCAGAAAAACCACTCTCTAAATACTCAAAAATACGCGGTGTAATTCCCCAAAAGCTCATTGAGCCTAGTGCATCATTCGCTATTTCGCATTGTTCACCGTGAGGGTTATTTCCATAAAGCGTGTTGTTCTCACGTTTTATATCTAAATACTCAACCACATCGATAAGATAACCTTGCTGATCTACCTTACATACCCCTCTGTTAACGCCACCTTGCATTGAAAGCGTGTCTTTAATTGGGTAGCCAACCATTGCCCACTGCGAGTTGTGTTTAAAATGTTCTGCGATAATCTCGAATGATGAAGCACCGTAATAATCATCGGCGGTGATCACAATGGCAGGGTTATGAACAAACGGTTTTGCACATAAAAGTGCGTGGCCTGTACCCCAAGGTTTAGTGCGCGTTGTGGCTAAAGAGCTAAATTTAGCGGGTATCGCTGTGATTTCTTGTTCTACGAGCACAATATCGAGTGATTTAGGTAAGCGAGGTAAAATGGTGGCCTCGAACTCTGCACGTATTTTTTTATTAATCACGATGACAACTTGGCTTACCCCCGCGTTTACTGCATCGGCAATACTGAGTTCCATAATGGTACAACCAAGGCCAAGGATCTCAGCAATTTGCTTATTTCCACCAAAACGGCTACCAAGTCCGCCCGCCAATACGATTAAAGTTAGAGAGTGTTGTGTCATTGCGCATACAGAGTGAAAAAACAAAGGAAAAGTTTACCAGAAATATTTACGGCGTAGGAGGGGCTTGAACCGTGAAATTATAAGTAACGAGATAAATAAGCAGCGAGTTACGAAAAGCGAGATGCGAGCTAAATTGAGCCGGTTGTTTAATGTCACTGAACAGGTTTGCTTTTTCGGCGTTAAAACGCCTCCTACGTGTGTAGTGTGTATCACTTGTAGGAAGGGCTTTAGCCGTGAATTTTAATAGAGACGTTGCTGCGCAAACGCGCCATCCAAGCATAACGCCTACGGTTTAATGTAGGCGTGAGATTTATTTTGCGTGCAGAGGTTGTAAGCAACGAGTTACGAGATGCGAGCTAAATTGAGCTGGTTGTTTAATGTCGCTGAAAAGGCTTGCTTTTTCGGCGTTAAAACACCTCCCACATGTGTGATATGTATCACTTGTAGGAGGGGCTTTAGCCGTGAAAGGGTTATAGTAACGAGTTACGAACTAATGTAGGCGTGAAATTTATTTCGCGCGAAGGTACTTTACAGCTCGCAGCTCGTATCTCGGTTCTCGCACATCTTGTTATTCTCGCTTTACCTTGGCGGTCGGTGGTATATTCTCTTTGGTAGGCAATAAAACCGTTTAGGTAGATAATTATGGCAAAAGATAGATACGCGCCAAAAGCGCTTGGCGATATTATGGCTGGCTTGAGTGGCCGTCTTGCGTCGTATGCTGGAAAAACGCAAGGTCTTTCGAGCCAACAAGCTATTCTTGATGAGTTTTTAGGGGAAGTACTGTCTAAAAAATGCCGCGTAAGTAACTATCGTGATGGTACGTTAATGATCGAAGCTGTGTCTGCGCCTATTGCGCTGCGTTTAAATTATTTAAAAATGGATATGCTTTCGCACTTTCGTGCTGCGGGTATGGCAGAGCTTGGGCAAATTAAAATAACAGCGAATCCGCAAGCAACCCAACGTTTATCAGCCTCACCAAAACACGACAATAAACCCGTTTCTAAGCGCCAAATGAGCGAGCAAACAGCTGATTACTTAACGGCTATTGCCGCTGATGCACCGCCATCACTGAAAGAAAAACTTGAGCGCTTAGCATTGCACGGGCGAAAGAAGTAACTTGTAGGCGTGAAATTTATTTCGCGCGAAGGTTTATATTAGAAATTAGAAATTAGATATTAGAAATTAGATATTAGAAGTCACTTCACGCAGCTTGCTTGAGGTTAAAGAGGATTTATTTTGTTCTAACCACTAACCACTAACCACTAACCACTAACCACTAACCACTAACCACTAACCAAATCGCCTTTTTTCACCCCACATCTTGATTTTATTTCGAATGTCGCCATATCTATCGGGTGGTTTAATTTTCGTATTTTTTTGCGGGGTTAAACTAAAGTTTACGGCTGATTTTTAAATTTTCTTGCTGAAATTCCATATCTTCACGCTGAGATGGTTTGATGTTGCGCAGACTCTGGTATGATAGCGCACGAAATAAGCGGTGTTTTGAACAGCGTACAGATAAATTGTTAATTAATATGCTCTACATCATAAGCATAAGCGCATATTAATTATCAATTGTAGAAAGTGGGTTAGCTAACGAGTAGCTAACAAAGAATATATTGTAACGGTTTTATCATGATATCTAATTTATTTACCAAGATTTTTGGTAGTCGCAATGACCGCACTATTAAAAACCTAAGAAAGACGGTCGCACTGATCAATGCGCTTGAAACGCAATTGGAAGCGCTTTCTGATGAAGATCTAAAAGCAAAAACAGCAGAATTTAGAGAGCGTTACGATAACGGACAAAGCCTAGATGATATTCTACCAGAAGCATTTGCTGTGGTACGTGAAGCATCTAAGCGTGTAAATGGCATGCGTCATTTCGACGTACAGCTACTAGGTGGTATGGTATTACACCAAGGCCGTATCGCAGAAATGCGTACCGGTGAAGGTAAAACACTAACGGCAACATTGCCTGCATACTTACGTGGTTTAACGGGTAAAGGTGTTCATGTTATTACCGTGAACGACTACCTTGCAAAGCGTGACGCAGAAACCAACCGTCCATTATTTGAATTTCTAGGCCTAACCGTAGGCTGTAATGTGCCAGGCATGATGCCACAGCAAAAGAAAGTGGCTTACAGCGCCGACATTACTTACGGTACAAATAACGAATTTGGCTTTGATTATCTTCGCGATAACATGGCATTTAGCATTGACGAGCGTGTTCAACGCCCACTTTACTATGCCGTAGTGGATGAGGTGGATTCAATCCTAATCGATGAAGCGCGTACGCCGCTTATTATCTCAGGCCCGGCTGAAGACAGCTCTGAGCTTTACATCGAAATCAACAAGATTGTGCCAGAACTTGAGCTGCAAGAAAAAGAAGACGAAGAAGGCGTTGAAGGCGACGGCGACTTTACTATCGATGAAAAGTCTAAGCAGGTTCATTTAACTGAGCGTGGCCAAATTAAGGTTGAAGAACTACTGATTGAGCGTGGCTTAATCGAAGAAGGTGATTCACTTTATTCAGCTTCAAGTATCACATTATTGAGCCATGTTTACGCAGCACTGCGTGCGCACAAGCTTTATCAAAAAGATGTTGATTACGTTGTGAAAGAAAACGAAGTAATTATCGTTGATGAGCACACAGGCCGTACAATGGAAGGCCGTCGTTGGTCAGAAGGTTTACACCAAGCTGTTGAAGCAAAAGAAGGTGTACGCATTCAAAACGAAAACCAAACATTGGCATCAATCACATTCCAAAACTACTTCCGTTTATACGACACGTTAGCGGGTATGACGGGTACAGCAGACACAGAAGCGTTTGAGTTCCAGTCTATTTATGGTTTAGACACGGTTGTAATGC
Organism: Pseudoalteromonas sp. MBR-15; assembly: GCF_053628915.1. NCBI lineage: Bacteria > Pseudomonadati > Pseudomonadota > Gammaproteobacteria > Alteromonadales > Pseudoalteromonadaceae > Pseudoalteromonas > Pseudoalteromonas sp. MBR-15. The sequence goes on along the minus strand of NZ_JBRJHH010000024.1, from coordinate 19,283 downwards.
CAACCAATAAACCGATGATCCGTGATGACCGTGCCGATCTTGTGTATTTAACACAAGAAGAAAAGTACGAAGCCATCCTTGCCGATATTAAAGACTGTCAAGAACGTGGTCAGCCAGTACTTGTGGGTACTATTTCTATCGAAAGTTCTGAGTACTTATCGCAATTCTTACGTAAAGAAAAAATTAAGCACAATGTACTCAATGCTAAATTCCACGCGCAAGAAGCCGACATTGTTGCTGACGCGGGCTTACCTGGCACAGTAACGATTGCCACTAACATGGCCGGTCGTGGTACCGATATCGTGTTAGGTGGTAACTGGCACAGCGAAATTGAAAAGCTAGAAAACCCAACTGATGAGCAAATCAAAACGATTAAAGAAGAGTGGCAAAAGCGCCATGATGCAGTAATCGAAGCAGGTGGTTTACACATCATTGGTACTGAGCGTCACGAGTCGCGCCGTATCGATAACCAGTTACGTGGTCGTTCAGGTCGTCAAGGTGACGCAGGTTCGAGCCGTTTCTACTTATCAATGGATGATGCGTTAATGCGTATCTTCGCGGGTGAGCGCATGACTAACATGATGCGTAAACTGGGCATGCAACGTGGCGAAGCAATTGAGCACCCTTGGGTTAACCGTGCAATCGAAAACGCACAACGTAAAGTTGAAGCGCGTAACTTCGATGTACGTAAACAACTTCTTGAGTACGATGATGTTGCAAACGACCAACGTCGCGTAGTTTACTCGCAGCGTAACGAACTACTTGAAGAAGGCGATATTTCAGAAACTATCACTGCAATCCGCAGCGATGTTCTTAATGGCATGATTGACCAATACATTGCACCGCAAAGCTTAGCGGAAATGTGGGATATTCCAGGCCTAGAAGAACGCTTAAAGCAAGATTTCTTAATTGAGCTGCCAATTTCACAATGGCTAGCTGAAGACAGTAAACTTTACGAAGAAAAACTGCGTGAGCGTATTGAAGAAGCTGTTGAGCAAGCATACAAGCAAAAAGAAGAGATGGTAGGCGATTCAGTACTACGTCAATTCGAAAAAGCGATTATGCTACAAAGCCTAGACCAACACTGGAAAGATCACTTGGCTGCAATGGATCATCTTCGTCAAGGTATCCACTTACGTGGTTATGCACAGAAGAATCCGAAGCAAGAGTACAAGCGTGAATCATTCGAGCTATTCTCTGAAATGCTTGAAAACTTAAAAATCGACGTAGTGAGTATTTTAAGTAAAGTTCAAGTACGTGCAGAAGAAGATGTTGAAAAGGTAGAAGAGCAACATCGTCGTAGCGAAAATGCACCACGTGAATACCAACACGAAGAAGCTGAGCACATTGGCGGCGAAACGCCACAAGGTGCTGTAGTTAGCCATCGTGCAGAGCCTAAAGTAGGCCGTAATGAGCCGTGCCCATGTGGTTCAGGTCAAAAGTTTAAACAGTGTTGTGGTAAATTAAAGTAACCAAAACACTGAGATAAAAAGCGACGCTTGCGTCGCTTTTTTTATGATTGAGGAAATATAAAATGACTAAGAAAATAGTGCATGTCGCAGTCGGTGTAATTTATAAAGACCAACAATTATTTATTTGTAAGCGCCCAGACGATAAACATCAAGGTGGCTTATGGGAGTTCCCTGGTGGCAAGGTCGAGCAGGGCGAAAGCGTGTTTGCAGCGTTACAACGTGAGCTGTTAGAAGAAGTAAACCTGACGGTTAATGGCAGTGATGAATTAATGGTTATCGAACACGATTACGGCGATAAATGTGTGCGTTTAGATGTTCATATAGTTGATAACTTTACAGGCGAAGCCCATGGCGCTGAGGGTCAGCAAGGTAAGTGGGTACCCATTAATGAACTTGATGACTATGCGTTCCCAGCCGCCAACGTCGAAATAGTTGAAAAGATAAAGCAACGTTTTAAATAAGTAACGAGATAAATAAGCAACGAGATAAATAAGCAACGAGTTTCGAGAAGCGAGATGTTGGATGTGAGCTAAACCGAGAAGGTTATTTAATACTGCTGAAAAGGTCTGCTTTTTCGGCGTTAAAACACCTCCCACGAGTGTAGTGTGTATTACTTGTAGGAAGGGCTTTAGCCGTGAGTCCTATAAAAGACGTTGCTGCGAAAACGCGCCATGCAAGCATAACGCCTACGGTTTAATGTAGGCGTGAAATTTATTTCGCGCGAAGGGGTTATAAGCAACGAGCTGCGAAAAGCGAGATGCGAGCTAAGCCGTGAAGGTTGTTTAATGTCGCTGAATAGGTTTGCTTTTTCGGCGTTAAAACACCTCCCACGAGTGTAATGTGTGTCACTTGTAGGAAGGGCTTTAGCCGTGAAAGGGTTATAAGCAACGAGTTACGAAGTACGAGGTGCGAGCTAGTACAGCTAAACCGAGCTGGTTGTTTAATACCGCTGAATAGGGTTGCTTTTTCGGCGTTAAAACACCTCCCACATGTGAGATGTGTGTCACTTGTAGGAAGGGCTTTAGCCGTGAAAGGGTTATAAGCAACGAGTCACGAAAAGCGAGATGCGAGCTAGTACTGCTAAACCGAGAAGGTTATTTAATACTGCTGAAAAGGTCTGCTTTTTCGGCGTTAAAACGCCTCCCACGAGTGTGATGTGTGTCACTTGTAGGAAGGGCTTTAGCCGTGAATCTTATAAAAGATGTTGCTGCGCAAACGCGCCATGCAAGCATAACGCCTAAGGTTTAATGTAGGCGTGAAATTTATTTCGCGCGAAGGTGGCTAACCTCTAACCTCTATTTTCTATTTTCTATTTTCTATTTTCTATTTTCTATCTTTTAACCTCTAATTTTTTGTTTCATCGTTCAAATATGCAGCTCATCCCTTTTTGATAAAAATTGTTACATATTCGATTTTATTGTTTTGCATATGAGGTTTATTATGGGGGAAGCGAAAAACTACCTGCTATTATGGTTTTTCAATAGATACTTCAAAAACAATTAAGTACAGGACTCCCATGAAAAAAGTAACACTTACCGCTGCAAGTATTGCGCTTGCACTTGGTCTTGTTGGTTGTGGTGAAAAAGAACAAGAAATTAAAACACCTGCAACGGCAACCGTCACTGAAGCAAAAGCACCTTTAGATTCAGGTATTGAACTGGCGAACATGGACAAGTCTGTTCGTGCACAAGATGACTTTTACTATCACGTTAACGGTGAATGGCTAGAAAAAACAGAAATTCCAGGTGATAAATCAAACTACGGTTCATTCACTCAGCTTTATGATGATTCGCAAAAAGCGATGAAAGAAGTACTCGAAAAAGCCGCAGCAAATAAAAATGTTAAGCCAGGCTCTGACGAAGCTAAATTAGCTGCTTTCTATAACAGCTATATGGACGAAGCAGGCCGCGAAGCTGCGGGTATCAAACCATTAACGCCAATTCTTGAAAGTGTTGACGCAGTTAAGAATAAATCAGACCTCGTTACATTAATGGCTGAGTTACGTATTAAAGGCGGAAGCTTACCATTTGGTTGGTACGTAAATAACGACGCGAAAAACTCAAGCGAAAACGCGATGTATGTTTACCAATCAGGCCTAGGTTTACCTGACCGTGATTACTACTTAAAAGATGATGAAAAATTCACCAAGATTCGCGCAGCCTATGAAGCATACATTACTGCTATCTTAAGCAAAGCGGGTGTTGCTGATGCAGAAGCTGCTGCAAAAAATATCATCGCACTTGAAACAAGTATTGCTGATGCACAGTGGAGCCGCGTTGAAAGCCGTGATGCAACCAAATCTTATAACAAGATGAGCATTGCTGATGCGAATAAATTGACGGGTGAGTTCGATTTAGCTGCGTATTTTGATGCATCGGGCGTTAAAACCGACGACGTAATCGTTCGCCAGCCTAGCTACCTAGAAAAATTTGCAGGTATCTATAGCGATACTGATTTAGCAACATGGCAGAACTACCTTAAATTCCATTTTGTGAGCAATTACGCAGGTCTTTTAAATAAAGAGCTAGTAGACCTTAACTTTGATTTTTACAGCACAACACTTCGTGGTGTGACAGAGCAATCACCTCTGTGGAAAAAAGCAGTTGATGCGTCTAACGGTGTGTTAGGCGAAATTCTAGGTAAAGTATACGTGAAAGATAACTTCCCGCCTGAAGCAAAAGCGCGTATGGAAGAGCTGGTTGATAACGTAATTAAGGGCTACGCAGTTGCGATTGAAGGTCTTGAATGGATGAGCCCTGAAACGAAACTTGCTGCGAAAGAGAAGCTTGATAAGTTCACGCCTAAAATTGGTTATCCAGACAAGTGGAAAGACTACTCATCGCTTGAAATTAAAGGTGATGACCTCGTTGGTAACTACATTCGCTACAGCGAGTGGGAATTTGCAGACATGACTGCAAAAATAGGTAAGCCGGTAGACCGCTCTGAGTGGCACATGACACCACAAACGGTTAACGCTTACTACAATCCAGTGAATAACGAAATTGTATTCCCTGCAGCTATTTTACAACCGCCATTCTTTAACCTAGAAGCCGATGACGCAGTAAACTACGGTGCTATCGGTGCGGTAATCGGCCACGAACTAGGCCATGGTTTCGACGACCAAGGCGCAAAATATGATGGTGACGGTAACCTACGTAACTGGTGGAGCGAATCAGATCTTAAACAGTTTGAAGAGCGCACAGGTCAACTTGTTGCTCAGTACAATGAGTACAAGCCATTTGAAGATGCAAGCGTAAATGGTGAGCTGACACTTGGTGAAAACATTGGTGACTTAGGTGGCTTAACAGTTGCTTATACGGCCTATCAATTATCACTTGGTGATCAAAAAGCGCCAGTGATTGACGGCTATACTGGCGAGCAACGTTTCTTTATGGGCTGGTCACAAATCTGGCGTCGTAAATATCGTGATGAAGAGTTACGTACCCGCCTAATGACAGACCCTCATTCACCAAGCCACTACCGTGTAATTGGTATTCTTTCAAACATGCCTGAGTTCTATGAGGCATTTGACGTGAAAGAAGGCGACAAAATGTATATCAAACCAGAAGATCGTGTGAAGATCTGGTAATAAACCACGGTTTGAAAAGAAGGCTCTGAGTGTTTGCTCAGAGCCTTTTTTGTATGTATATCATTGTAGGAGGTGTTTTAACGCCGAAGTGTTTATGGTTATTGTATTTAATGTTCACGGTTAAAGCCGTTTCTATGTATATTTATCTTGATTCTGTTATATCTTTGGCTAGGTTTAATACAGTGAATGGAGGGTTATGGATGACCGCACATTATCAAAATCTAAGAAAACATAGGGTATCAACTCCCTTTCATTACTACAGTGTTACAACTTCAACTCTTGATAGAAACTGTTATTTTTCTGACTTTAATAATGCTCGAGTCTTAATTAATACCTTAAAGGCTATAGAAGATATTAAAACCAGAACAATTTGCTTCGTTGTAATGCCTGATCATCTACATTGGTTATTTCAGTTACAAGATAAAGTACCTTTAGCGACATTAATGAGAGAAGTTAAAGGGAAAAGTTCATATTTGATAAACAAGTCAGCAAGCCCAAAAAGAAAAATTTGGCAGCCAGGGTATTATGATTCTTTGATCCGGAGTGAAGAGCATTTACGAGACGTATCGCGGTACATTATTGCAAACCCGTTGAGGGCTGGAATTGTTAAAAATGTGCGTGATTATCCTTATTGGGATTGTATCTATTTATAGTTAAATTTTACCATTCACGGCTAAAGCCGTTCCTACAGGTGTTGTAGGAGGCGTTTTAACGCCGAAGTGTTTATGGTTATTGTGTCATGTTCACGGCTAAAGCCGTTCCTACAGGTGTTGTAGGAGGCGTTTTAACGCCGAAATGTTTATGGTTATTGTGTTTTGTTCACGGCTAAAGCCGTTCCTACAGGAATTGTAGGAGACGTTTTAATGCCGAATTGTTTATGGTTATTGTGTCATGTTCACGGCTAAAGCCGTTCCTACAGGCGTTGTAGGAGGCGTTTTAATGCTGAATTGTTTATGGTTGTTGTGTTTTGTTCACGGCTAAAGCCGTTCCTACAGGCGTTGTAGGAGACGTTTTAACGCCGAAATGTTTATGGTTATTGTGTCATATTCACGGCTAAAGCCGTTCCTACAGGAATTGTAGGAGGCGTTTTAACGCCGAATTGTTTATGGTTATTGTGTTTTGTTCACGGCTAAAGCCGTTCCTACAGGAATTGTAGGAGGCGTTTTAACGCCGCAATGGCTATAAAAAAAGCCGCATAATTTACATTAAGCGGCTTTTTATATTAAAAGAGACTTAAACCATAATCGCATCTTTTAGATACTGGAATAACTCTTTGTAACTCTTTGCCGGTTTTTCGGCTTTAACTTCTTTGGTTGCATTACGCACTAGTTGACGCATTTTTTGACGCTCAAGCGATGGATACTGCTCAATAGTCGGGTTGATTAAGTCATCACCTTGCTTGATCAAGTCATCACGAAGCTTTTCTATTTTATTCATTAATACGTCAGCTTGGTTATTCTTGTTCAGCATGATGTCAATCATGGCTTGAATTTCATCAACGTTTTCAGTGGTACGTAGTACTTTTGCAATATAGTTTAAGTTACGACGGTAAGCATCGCTTTTATCGCTAACTTTATCTGCAACGACTAGGGCTTCTTTAAGCTCGTCGTTTAATGGTAAGCGGTCGCGTTGCTTTTTAGCCATCCCTGCGATTTCAGCGCCAAGATCGTGATATTGCATTGCCTCACGCTTTAATTCGCTTTTTGATACGTAAATAATTTCTTCTTCAATTGCAGGCTTTTTCTTCTTCGCCATAAGGATGCTCATCCGGTAAACTTAACTATTCACTATTATACGCCATTTAGTTAATGATTAATATTAGCTGATGCACGTCTCGCAGTGTGTTAGCATTCGCTACACTATAAAAAATATCATAGCCTAGGACACCGAAGATGAAAGATCCTATTTATCAACATATTTCACAAGTGAAAGATGCCGTAAGCGAAGTTCTTGAGCATGCTAAAAAGCTCGGAGCAACCGCTGCAGAAGCTGCAATGTCGAGCACGTCAGGTTTGTCTGTTAGCACGCGAATGGGAGAAGTTGAAACAATAGAGTTTAACCAAGATGGTGGCTTAGGTATCAGTGTGTATGTGGGTAATAATAAAGGCTCGGCATCAACCGCCGACTTAAACCCAAAAACGTTACGTACTGTGGTCGAAAAAGCAATTGATATTGCTAAGTTTACATCTGACGATCCATTCAACGGTATTGCCGATAAAGAACTACTTGAATTTGCACCACAAGATTTAGATTTATATCACCCGTGGGATGTCAGCCCAGAGCAAGGTATTGAGTTGTGTCATCAAGCTGAGCAGGCCGCATTAAATGCTGATGAGCGTATTGTAAATTCTGATGGTGCGAGCTTTTCGTCTCACCAAGGGCTTCGCGTATATGGTAACAGCCATGGCATGATTGCCGGTTACCCGCGTACTCGCCACAGTATAAGCACCATGGTGATTGGCAAAGAAGGTGAGCAAATGCAGCGTGACTCTGCATACACTGTTGCTCGCCATAAAGACGATTTAAACGATGCTGCAAAAGTGGGTCTTGAAGCGGCTACAGAAACACTCGCTAAACTTAATAGTCAAAAACTCGGTACCATGAAAGTGCCCGTTATTTTTAGAGCAGATATTGCCAACTCGTTGTTTGGCCATTTAGTGTCGGCGATTGGCGGTGGTGCACTTTATCGTAAATCGAGCTTTTTACTCGATAGTTTAGGCACCAAAGTGTTCAGCGATTGTGTGAATATTTCTGAGCGTCCGCATTTATTAAAAGGCCTTGCTTCATCACCGTTTGATGCAGAAGGCTTAAAAACAGTCGACCGTGAAATTATTCAAGGCGGTGAGCTGCAAACTTACCTATTAGCAAGCTATGCGGCTCGTAAATTATCAATGGCACCAACCGGTCATGCGGGCGGGATCCACAACTGGTTAGTTGAGCAAACGCACGCTGATTTAAAAGCGCTGTTAAACACCATGGGCACCGGCTTATTAGTTACAGAACTCATGGGGCAGGGGGTCAACACGGTAACAGGTGATTACTCGCGTGGCGCAGCGGGCTTTTGGGTAGAAAACGGCGAGATTCAATACCCTGTCAGCGAGATAACAATCGCAGGCAACCTTAAAGATATGTTTAAAGCGGTTGTCGGGCTGGGTGGCGATATTGAACGTCGTGGCGGGATTCAAACGGGCTCTGTACTGATTGAACAAATGCAGATAGCAGGAAGCTAACACGCAACGAAGCATCATAAAGCCTCACTTAATAAAGTGGGGCTTTTTTATTAAAAAATGCTTTACCTCAACTAAACTTTAGGTTTTATCGTACTGGCAGTTTCATAATTTAAAAGGAAATTCGCTATGCATTTAGAACACATAAACCTAGTCGTAAGTAATGTTGACGCCATGCTGCATTTTTATAAAGCCGCGTTCCCTCATTGGCGAGTAAGAAGCCAAGGCGACAGCACCTGGTCTGGAAAGCCGCGTAAATGGCTGCACTTTGGTGATGATTACCAGTACATCGCATTCAGCGATAATGGTGAAGATGAAAATCGCGATTTATCGGGCCATCAAGTGGGCCTTGCTCACTTTGCTTATGTGACACACGATATTAATGCCGTGATTGAACGCCTTGTAGATGCAGGCTACGAAGTGGATAAATTAGGCCCTGAAAACCCTTACCGAAAAAACGTGTATTTTATTGACCCCGCAGGCTTTGAAGTCGAGTTTGTCGAATATTTCAGTGACATCCCAAGTGAAAGAAATAATGATCTTTAGCGATGAAAAAAACGAGCAGCGAAGTACGAGCGAAATAAGTAACGAGAAGCGAGATTAATAAGCAACGAGTGACGAAAAGCGAGATGCGAGCTAAACCGTGAAGGGTGTTTAATGTCGCTTAAAAGGTTTGCTTTTTCGGCGTTAAAACGCCTCCCACGTGTGAGATGTGTGTCACTTGTAGGAGGGGCTTTAGCCGTGAAAGGGTGTAAGCAACGAGTTACGAAAGGCGAGATGCGAGCTAGTACAGCTAAATCGAGATGGTTGTTTAATGCCGCTGAACAGGTTTGCTTTTTTGGTGTTAAAACACCTCCCACGTGTGATGTGTGTCACTTGTAGGTGGGGCTTTAGCCGTTTTATAAAAGACGTTGCTGCGCAAACGCGCCATGTAAACATAACGCCTACGGTTTAATGTAGGCGTGAAATTTATTTCGCGCGAAGAGGTTGTAAGCAACGAGCTGCGAAAAGCGAGATGCGAGCTAAATCGAGATGGTTGTTAATACCGCTTAAAAGGTTTGCTTTTTCGGCGTTAAAACGCCTCCTACGTGTGTAGTGTGCATCACTTGTAGGAGGGGCTTTAGCCGTGAAAGGGTTGTAAGCAACGAGTGACGAGAAGCGAGATGCGAGCTTGTATAGTTAAAACGCCTCCCACGAGTGAAGTGTGCATCACTTGTAGGAAGGGCTTTAGCCGTGAAAGGTTATAGGCAACGAGTGACGAAAAGCGAGCTTGTATAGTTAAAACGCCTCCCACGAGTGTAGTGTGTATCTTTTGTAGGGGGCTTTAGCCGTGAATCTTATAAAAGACGTTGCTGCGCAAACGCGCCATGCAAGCATAACGCCTACGGTTTAATGTAGGCGTGAAATTTATTTCGCGCGAGGGGGTTTCGCAACTCGCATTTCGTTATTGCACTCTATTCATTTCTTTCCAGCTGGCTTTTAGGCTGTTGGCAAAGCTGATGAACTTTTCTTTCATGGTGCGTTTGACTTTAATCTCTACTGAGCCTAGCCAAACATTACCTTCTATCGTAATTGTGGGGCCTTGCCCTTTATTGAGTGCAACCGATTTATTTTCAACGCTACCTACCACACTAAACAACTTTGACACTACATTTACATGTTCTGGCACGTAGATTTCGTCGCTGCCTAAAATACAGTTTACGTAGATGGTGACATGCTGGTGCTGAAAAACGGCTTCACTAAAGTCTAATTCAATTGAGCCTAAACAGTTAGTTAGGTGAATTTCTTTCGGGACTAGCCATTGGCCGCTACGCTCGTTGGAACCTAAAATACTGCGTAGTTGCAGGCTTTCTGCATCGCTACCATGTGCATAGTGAGGTTTAAACTGCGCATGTTTATGTGACTTGTAGTCAATATCTGCTGTTAACTCTAAGTCAGCAACCAGCTCAATTAACACCTCATTGCTGGTGGCTTCCATTGCTTGGTCTAGTCTTCGTTCAAATGCTTCTGCTGAAATAACTGCATGACTGTAGTTATAGATAAGTTGATCGATTACTTCTTCTCTTACTTGCTCGATGGGGCGATCTTCGAGTTTGACGGCCATGATAATTCCCTGTTGAGTTTTAAAGTTATGTTAATCACAAAGCAAAGTGTAGGCCAAAAATTATTTTATTAATATTCATTGGTTTATGTTTTTGTGTGTGGGCTTTCATTCGTTAAATTAACCATAGATTAATAAGATTGACAATTAATTAGTCATTTTTATAACAGAGTGAACTTCTTACCGAATTGTCTGTAAATAATTACCGAAACGAATATAAATCATGGCTGAATATCTATTTAACTTATTGAATAATATAAAAATAAAAAGTTGGCATCGTAGTCGCATTAGTTATCTCGTCTTTAATCAAAAGGAGAAAGATTATGAATACATTCAACAAGACTATGATTGCTGCGTTAGTAATTGGTGCAACAAGTATGAGTGCTCAGGCAAGCAACTGGGAAAATGAAAGTAAAGATGCTTGGATTGATGGTAAGGCAGAAACTGTGCTTCTTATGAACACTAACCTAAATAATTTTGATATCAACACAGACGTAAAAAACGGCAAAGTTGTATTAACCGGTAAAGTTGATAGTGAATTAGACAAAGAGTTAGCCGAAGAGCTTGTACTTAGCCTAGACGGTGTAACTGCTGTTGATAACAAATTAACGGTTGTGAAAAACATGAAGTCTAAGGCAGCAAGTGCAGATAAAGGTGACTCAGTAGAAAGTGACTTAACTGATGCGAAGATCAGTACAGTGATCACCACACGTTATTTATTTAACTCTGAAGTAGGCGGCACTGATATTGATGTCGATACAGATAAAGGCGTTGTTACACTAAAAGGTACGGTTAAGTCAGATGCAGAAAAGCAATTAGCAGTGAGCATTGCTGAAAATGCTGAAGATGTGCGTAAAGTCATCGATGAACTTAAGATTGTTGCTGAATAATAGCACGCCCCATAGCCCAGCTTTGGCTGGGCTTATCTTTTTCAAGGAGTGAGTTATGGATTTAATACGCATTATTTTCTCGGTTTTAATTCCGCCTCTTGGCGTATTTTTACAGGTAGGTTTGGGGGCACAATTCTGGATTAATATTATTTTAACCTTATTAGGGTACATTCCAGGTTTGATTCATGCTGTGTATATTATCGGTAAGCGATAATAATCACGGTTCAAAGGAATGGGTGTACGGCAAGGAAATGCACACGTAATAATGGATGACAACACTGCAAGGAGATTTACAGTATGGAAAATGTAACACAGCACAAAGGACAGCAAGGAAGTAACAAGGCGTTATGGACAAGCGCACAATGGCAACGCTTTATGGATAAAGTGAAAGGATAAACACCAAGGATTTTGGTTTAGGCTAGGAGCCAAATATGGATGAAGCTAGCGTAAGGAGGTGACAAAATGGAACAAGTACAAGCGCAATTATTACACGGACTGAACAACAAGGGAGTTGCTACATGGAATGAGCAACAGTGGCAACTATTTATGGAACTTACTAAAGCGGTTACGCCACAGGTAACAAGGAAGGCTGACGATAAAAACCCGATGTCATCTTCAGGTGACATCGGGTTTTTAATTACATCTGCAATCTATCTCAATACCAATTCAAATCAGTGTGAATGATTTAGACCTGTCGTTTGCAGCGTTAAAAATTTCTTATTGACGACTGCATGGTGCCTGATTTGTTACTTATGATAAGTAGCAAGAACACACACCTAGAACAATTCAATGACTAATCACAACTTAAATTGATTAACCGTTTTATTAAGTGAAATAGCTAGCTCATTGAGATCGCGTGCTTCGTCTGCTAACTCATGTGCATGATCTGCTGTACTATTTACTAAATGGTTAATTGCCGCGAGGCTATTATTAATGTCCTCAGCAACCACCGTTTGTTGCTCAGTTGAGGTCGCAATTTGATGACTCTGGTCTTGTACATTCGTCACTGAGCCTGCAATATCTTGCAGAGCTTGCAGTACAATTTGAGTTTGCTCTACAGAGCCTTCTGCACGCTCTTGACCCTGCTGCATCATGGTGGATGCTTTTTGAGCTATTTGCTGTAAACGCGTGATCATATTACGAATATCATCGGTCGACTCTTGTGTACGACTTGCCAGTGAGCGTACCTCATCAGCAACCACCGCAAAGCCTCGCCCTTGCTCACCTGCACGCGCCGCTTCAATGGCTGCATTGAGTGCCAGTAAATTGGTTTGTTCTGCAATTGAGTTGATTACATCAACAACAGCGCCAATATTGCCGCTTTCTTGCTCAAGCCCTGCAACAACTTTAGATGCCTCACCGATGTGGCTGGCAAGTGCGGTCATCACCGATTGCGCCTGCGTTGAACGCTTGGTGCCATCGGCTGTAATGCTTTGCACTTCTTCGGCTGCATTGTTGGTGTGTTGCGCATTTCGCGAAATTTCGAGTACCGTAGAGGCCATTTCTGTTACTGCGGCGCTAACACTGTCAACTTGTTGTTTTTCTTGCTGAATTTCGTCGTTGGTTTTTTTAGAGACGATTTTAAGCTGTGAAGCCGCTTGGCTTAACTGCTCAGCTTGGGCTGCTGTATTAAGCATCATGGCACGTAATTTATCGATAAAGGTATTCATGTGGTGAGCGAGCTGACCAACTTCATCTTGACTCTTTATTTCGATTTTTTGGGTTAAATCACCATCACCTGAAGCAATATCACGCATGATATAAGTAAGTTTTGTCAGTGGTTTAGTGATCATTTGCGTAGCCCAGAAGATCATCGCAATAATAATCGCTAAAATGATGATCACAGAGGTCGTTGTTGTCATGACTGCATCATGTACTGGCTCTTCGATCATGCTGGTTGGTATTAAAATACCCACATACCAATCAAGGTATGGGCTTTCTAATTCAAGGCGGTTGTATACAACGTAATATTGCTCGCCTTTTAGGGTGACAAAACCACTGCCGTCTTTGTTGCTTTTCATGGTGCGGTTTAATTCGCTGAAGCCTGATGTGTCACTAAATTGTTTTTCGAGGGCATCAAGACCTTCTTTGCCGTTTGGACCTTCGTCTGTCACAGACAGTTTATGGCCGGTGCGCTTAGATAAGTGAACCACCTTTTGGTTGCCATCAAGTAAAAAGCCAAACCCTTGTCCGTTAAAGCGAATATCTTCAACCATGTCGTTGATATTGTTAAGTTGTAAATCAACCCCACCAAAACCAACCAGTTTGTTTTGTTTATTATAAACAGGTTGCTGTACTACAGCTGAGGCGTTGCCTGTGGTTAAATCAACAGAAATAGGACCAACATACAATTTGTTGATCTTTAAGGCATCTTGCCACCAGCCACGTTTATAAGCGTAATAAGGCTGGCCATTGTAGTGGGTGGTGCGTTCGTTTTCTTTAAAGTACTCACCGGTTGTCGCCGATGCGAAGAAGGCAGATAAAATATTGTCGTCGTTGCCACTAATACGCACAAAGTCTTGGTTAACGCTGTCGTATCCGGGTTGGTTCTCAAGGCTTTGATCGCGCTTGTTCCAATTATCAAACCAATTTACTAAGTGCGGGTTGGTTACAAAGGTTTCAACTACTTTACCGTATTTGGCAAAGTAACTTTGCATTGAAAGCCGCTCACTTTGTAAGTAGCTATCCGCTTCGCGTTGGATAGCCTGACGTGATAGGTCAGCAATATGGCTAACAAAAAAACTAGATGCGATGATAAGTAATACACTTATCGTTCCGCCGATGAGTAATAATATTTTTTTACGTAAAGAAAGGTTATTTAACATAGGTGCACGTGTTTTTATTATCGGGTAGAGTTAGTTATCTAATCATATTTGCACCTAAATCGCTACATTGCATAGCGAAGCTTATTAATAAAATATTACATATAGATAAGGCGATATTATTAAATGGTTAATTTTGATAATAAAATAGTTGTACTTGGTGCTGGGTGGCTTGGTCAGGCACTTTGCTTTGAAGCCAAAAAATTACAGTGGGATGTGCAAGGCACACATCGAAGTAGTGAACATCAATTTGATTTTCATAGACAATTCTTACTTGAGCAGGGAAAAGTTAAGCATGATGTTAGCCTTGAAAATGCATGGTGGGTATGTGCTATTCCTCCACGTAGTAGGCAACAGCAAAGTAATTATTTAGAGACCTTAAATGCAGGACTGGCTCTTGCCGATTCATTGCATTGCAAAGGCTTTATTTTGTGCTCGTCAACAGGGGTTTATGCTAATGATAATGGGCTTTACAACGAAGCAAGTATTATTGAGTGTCAAACAGACCGTCAGCAACAGCTATACGATGCAGAGCAAGCCGTATTAAAAGCGGGTGGAAAAGTATTACGTTTGGCTGGTTTAGTTGGTCCACAACGTGAGCCGGGACAATTTGTGGCAGGTAAAGAGTTGTCTAGCTCAAGTGAGCAAATCGTTAATATGGTTCATCAGCAAGATGTAATTAACGCAATATTTAGTGTTATTACGCATTGGCCTGTGGCACAAAGTGTTTATAACGTCGTTAATCCTGCTCACCCAACTAAAGCTGATTACTATCGAGAAAAGTGCCGTGAGAAGGGTAATCCAGCGCCTACTTTTACCAGCAATGAGGTGGGGGAGCGAATTATTAATGGTGAAGCCATTAAAGCGCTCAACTTTAGTTACCAACACGCTATTTAGCTATTTTTTAAAGGTTAAATGCCCGCCTAATCGGTATTTACTGCCGGGTGAAACAAGACGTGCAAAGCTCACAATACCTTGTGATGACCATGTTCGGCGGATTACTTGCAAACAAGGCTCTTCGTTATATAAGTTGAGCCATTCACACATTTCAGGGTTGGGCATAACGGCTTCAACCGTGTGGCGTGCCTCGGTGAGTGGGGCGACGCGCGATAAATATTCATGCGGTGTTTGGTTGTGAAAATCTTGCTGTAAGTAGTCTTTGGCAAGTAAAGGGTTCACGAAACGCTCTTCAACTTGCAGTGGTTGCTCGTTTTCATTGTGAACAATAACACTGCGATACACATGGCTGTCTACTTCAACACTCAGTGCAATGGCAATAGGGGCGATAGCACGTATCGATTCCATAACCAAAATAGTGCAACTGTAGTGACTATTTCGCGCTTTTACCTCATCGGCAATGTTTTTTATTTCTAGCAATGAAGATTGCGATTTGAAGCTTGCTACAAATGTGCCTAACCCTTGATTGCGCGTTAAAATACCGGCTTCAGTGAGTTCTGATAAAGCGCGTCTTGCTGTCATTCTACTCACTTGAAATTGATTAGTGAGCTCATTTTCTGACGGTACACGGTCATTTTCTTGCCAGTGACCAGCGCGGATATTTTCAAGAATAAATTGTTTTATTTGCGCAAACTTAGGAACACTCATGCTGAGAACGTTATTGGTAACTTTTTAGTGTGTTTCAAGGTGGCATAATTTTCTTGTATATACAAGGTGAGTTGTTAAACTTTAAACAATTTCAAGTTACAGGGTTCAAACGACCAAACCCGACGCATCAGTATAGGTGAAAAATGCACACAACGAATAATGATCACGCACACTGGGATTTATTGATCACAGATGCCAATATCGCGACGATGGACCCTGCAATTGATGCACCATATGGTGCGCTTGAACACGCTGCAATTGCTGTAAAAGACGGCAAAATAGCATGGCTAGGATCACAGGCTGACTTGCCACAATTTGATGTGTTAGCAACCCCAACAGTATCTGCAAAAGGGCAATGGTTAACACCAGGGTTAATTGATTGTCACACTCACCTTGTATTTGCTGGTAGCCGTGCAGAGGAGTTTGAACAACGTCTGCAAGGTGTGAGTTATGAGCAAATTGCAGCAAACGGTGGCGGCATTGCCAGTACGGTTCGCGCCACACGCGAAGCAGACCATGAAGCACTATTTGTTGCAGCGAAAGAGCGCTTAAATGCATTGTACGCCGAAGGGGTGACCACCGTAGAAATTAAGTCTGGTTATGGCTTAGATTGTGAAAACGAAATTAAATTACTTGAAGTTGCTCGCTTATTAGGTGAAAACCACCCTGTCGATGTGAAGACAACATTCTTAGGTGCTCATGCGTTACCGCCGGAATACAAAGGCCGAAGCGATGAGTATATTGAGCTTGTCTGCGGTGAGATGTTAGAACAAGTGGTTGCAGGAAACCTTGCTGACGCCGTTGATGCTTTTTGTGAAAATGTAGGTTTCAGTAACGAGCAAACTCGACGCGTTTTTGAAGCAGCTAAAAAGCATAACCTGCCAGTGAAGCTTCATGCTGAGCAGTTATCTAATCAACATGGTGCTGCGTTAGTCGCCGAGTTTAATGGCTTATCCGCTGATCATATTGAACACCTTGATGAAGCGGGTATTAAAGCAATGGCTAGCGCTGGCACGACGGCAGTGCTCTTGCCGGGTGCCTTTTACTTTTTACGTGAAACAAAATACCCGCCGATTGAATTACTACAGCAATACCACGTGCCTATCGCAATTTCTACTGACTTTAACCCAGGTACTTCACCTTTGTGTTCATTGCACTTAATGATGAATATGGCATGTACTATTTTCCGTATGACACCAGAGCAAGCATTAGCTGGGGTAACACGTAATGCAGCGGGGGCATTAGGCCTCAGTGATCGTGGTGTGCTTAAAGTTGGTGCGCGTGCCGATATTGCCCATTGGCAAATATCCCATCCTGCGCAATTAAGTTACCAATTTGGCGTAAATAAACTGTTAAATCTGTGGATTTTGGGTAGACTAAGTTAGAGAGAGTTTTTACGCATTTTGGATTACATGTCATTAATTGCCAGTTTAGCGAGCAGTACTGCGAGCCTCGTAAATTTAAGTAGTGATGTTGTACCAGTTTTTTTAGCTGGTGCCGTTTTTATGGCAATGATATGTGCCTTGTGTGTAACCCATCATCCCGTATTAAGGTTAAGCCTAGTCGTTAATGGCGTATTAGGCTTAGCAATCCTGAGTGTAGGGCCACCTTGGCTTATTTTATTACTGGCCATAAGTCTGTGCTTTCATCTGTGGCAAGCATTTAGAACGACAAACTGGTTAGCAATCACACTCAGTGTGTCGGCAGCACTCTGTTTTGCCGTGTTATTTTCTGCGCATTTTTTACTTGATATTGCCTTTTATTGGTTAGTATTGTCGGTGGTTATACTCAGTGTGTCAGGCTTTTTTAATTACGAAGAGCCCGCAGAAGACGAAGAGGTTCCCGTTGAGCCTAGCCGCCACGACGATTTAGATAAAACCCCGCTAAAAGAGCTTCCCGATCGCAAAGGATTAGAAAAAAGCTTCGCAGTATACAGTGAAGCGTATTCAAAAAACTGTGTGCTGGTTGTGATTCGTCTCGAAGGATTCGAAACCGTTAACCAGCACATAGGCCGTGACTTTGGTGATTTATTACTGGCTCAATCGGCCAATCGTATCAAACAGCAGCTCACCTCAGATGCAGTTCTGAATATGAAAGGGCGCTCAGGGGGCGTCGACAAGCTGGCTCATTTAGGAGGCTTAAACTTTGCGTTTATTTGCGCGGTTGAAGAGCAAAAGCACCTTCATGAACAATTAATTAGCCAAATAAGGCAAGTGACATTAAAGCCGTTCAATGTGGCCAATTGCACCATTGAAGTTAAAGTGCGTGCCAGTTATGTAAATTGTAACGACCCTGATCACAGTTTTGATAATTTAATCTCTTTTGCTTACCTTGCACTTGATTCAAACCCAGATAAAGCGATAGTGCCGTATCAATCACAAATGATGATCGAACAGTTAGAGCAACAAGCCCGATTACGTGAACTTGCTCATCTTGATTTTGCCAGTGAGCTTGAACTGTATTTTCAACCCGTGATTCGTAACAGTGATGAGCATATTGAGTTTTTAGAACTCTTACTGCGTTGGCAACACCCCAAACAAGGCATATTAGCGGCCAATAAGTTTATTGATGATATTCGCGTTGCGGGGCTTGGGTATCCGGTTGCTGCGTTTGTCATTGAGCGTGCCGCAGAGCTTGCAATGGCCTTACGTATGGAAGGTATTCAATTACCATTGAGTATCAATGTGTTTGGCCCTGAAATGCTTCATGAAGAGTTTATAGAGTTTGTAGACCGCATCGCAACTGAGCATCGCTTAGAGCCCGGAGATTTAATTATAGAGTGTCCGTTAGACTTATTCATGGGGTTAGATGACCAAGGTAAAGCCATGGTCGCGCGGCTTAATAGTATTGGTATAAAAGTGTGTGTTGATGGCTTGGGAGACAGCCCCGTTTGGTTGGCTAAGTTACCTAACCTTAATGTTGAATACATTAAAGTTGCACCGTCATTAACCGCAGACTTTGCGCATCAAGCCCAAGTGCGCAGCTTAGTATCGGGTATGGTCGATATGCACACGCAAAATAATGCTAAAGTAATTTGTGAAGGTGTTGAAACACTCGAGCAACTGAAGTTTGTTAAATCACTTAATACATATGCCGCACAAGGTTATTATTTTAGCTACCCGCTGAGCAGTGTGGGAATGATGTCTTGGCTAAAACAATGGCGGCTAGAACGTGAATAGTGCAAACACGCCATGCAAGCATAACGCCTACGGTTTAATGTAGGCGTGAAAGGGGTGTAAGCAACGAGTTACGAAAAGCGAGATGCGAGCTAGTACAGCTAAATCGAGATGGTTGTTTAATATCGCTGAATGGGTTTGCTTTTTCGGCGTTAAAACACCTCCTACGTGTGTGATGTGTGTCACTTGTAGGAAGGGTTTTAGCCGTGAATATTATAAAAGATGTTGCTGCGCAAACGCGCCATGCAAGCATAACGCCTACGGTTTAATGTAGGCGTGAAATTTATTTCGCGCGAAAAGGGTTATAAGCAACGAGTTACGAAAAGCGAGATGCGAGCTAGTACAGCTAAATCGAGAAGGTTGTTTAATGCCGCTGAATAGGTTTGCTTTTTCGGTGTTAA
>NZ_JBRJHH010000023.1:0-32523 GCF_053628915.1 Pseudoalteromonas sp. MBR-15 | reverse complement strand
TGATTCCATGCCGAACTCAGTAGTGAAACGAAACAGCGCCGATGATAGTGTGGCATTTGCCATGTGAAAGTAGGACATCGCCAGGCTCCTAATTAGAGAAACCCGTTGCAGCAATGCAGCGGGTTTTTTGTTGCCTGTAGAAAAATAAAACACCCAACCAAGACCCCCTACGACCTATATCCTAGTAGGCATAAGCGCAAGATGAAGAGATGTAGGAGGCACTTTAGTGCCGAAGTATCTGATATGCCCTTCATACATAACCGCTGACATTCACGGCTAAAGCCGTTCCTACGCTTCTTAATCACGATGTTCAATCACGGTTCCACGTTGCTTAATCATGATGACAAGAATGAAGGGACTCTAAAATGGGCTACTTCACTTTACGCTAGCCTAATTAGGGCGTGGAGGCACTTGAGTGCCGAAAGTGTCTGATATGCTCTTCATGCATAACCCCTGACATTCACGGCTAAAGCCGTTCCTACGCTTCTTAATCACGATGTTCAATCACGGTTCCCACGTTGCTTAATCATGATGACAAGAATGAAGGTACTCTAAAATGGGCTACTTCACCTTACGCTAACCTAATTAGCGCGTAGGAGGCACTTTAGTGCCGAAAGTGTCTGATATGCCCTTCACACATAACCAGAGACATTCACGGCTAAAGCCGTTCCTACGCTTCTTAATCACGATGTTCAATCACGGTTCTAACGTTGTTTAATCATGATGACAGTATTGGGAATGAGGGTTCTCTTTAATCACTCATTTCACTTCTGGCTCAAATAATTAGAGCTTAGCAGGAGGCACTTTAGTGCCGAAGTATCTGATTATACCCTTCATATATAACCATAGACATTCACGGCTAAAGCCGCTCCTACGCTTCTTAATCACGATGACAGAAGTGCAAGGGGCTCTAAAATGGGTTACGCTAATCCGTCTCTCATTAATGAGCAACACAACAACGCGGTGCTTGACGAATAAATACGAAAAAGCCCAGCAGGTTTCCCCGCTGGGCTTTTATATTTATATATTCAGTACTTACTGTTATTTAATCATGCTGTAAATAAGCGCAAGAACAGCAAGAGAGCCAATAGCTAGCACAAATAAAGTACTTAAGCGGTGCCTGTATTTTTGCAGGCTAGGGACTTTATACACGGCAATCATGGGCATAATGAATAAGATCATGGCGATAATTGGGCCTGAAAGTTGATCCATCATGTCTAATATACTTGGGTTGATCACCGAGCAATACCAAATAGCGAAGAACATGATAACAGTGCCAATCTTATCAACGAGTTTAGGTTTCATATGTGCTTGCTTACTGACAAGACCATTGAAACTTTCGCGGGCTCCTAAAAAGTGGCCTAAGAAAGATGACGTAATCGCGATAAACGCTACCAACGGGCCTAGTGTGGCAATGAATGAGTTATCAGTAATATTGGCAAGAAACGACAAGATAGAAACGTTTTCGGCCTTAGCTTGCAGCATTTGTTCTGATGATAAAGACAACACACACGAAAATACAAACAGCAATACAAATACGATTAACAATAAGCTGGTGCGCTTCAGAATTGCTTCTGACTTCATTTTAGCATTATTACCGTAATGAGCTCGCTGTACATGGACAAAACTTGAGATTGCAGCGGCATGGCTGAATGAGAACACAATAATAGGAATTGATAACCAGAGCGTTTTCATAAAGCCTGAAAACTCAGGAACTGATACGTCAGGCATCTGCCAGCTTGGGATCAAATACAACGATAAGAAAAACAGAATACCGACGAGTGGATAGACCAAAATAGCAAAAGCACGCAACATGAGTGCTTCTCCACCTAGCATTAAGCTAATCATACCACCCACTAAAATGCCTGATAGCAGCACGCGTGGTGGTGATTCCATACCTAATTGATTAACGATAAAGCTGTCTACGGTATTGGTTAGGCCAACGCCATAAATAAGTAAAATAGGAAAGATAGAAAGAAAATATAAAAGAGAAATTAGCCGCCCAGCATTCATGCCAAAGTGCTCTTCTACCACATCGGTAAAGTCAGCATCTGGTTGTTTTGATGATAATACAAAACGAGCTAAGCCACGATGAGCTAAGTAAGTCATAGGAAAGGCTAAGCACGCCATAATCACTAATGGCCAGAACCCGCCTATACCGATATTAATGGGTAAGAATAAAATGCCGGCACCCACTGCTGTGCCAAATAAACTTAATACCCACTGGGTGTCGTGAAGATTCCATTTCGAGTTACTACTTGTTGTCGATGCACTAAACTGCGCAGCATCTTGTTGTGTGTTCATTAGCACTCCACTATTAGAATAATAATTGTCGCGCAGCATATAGAAAAGCAACTAAGAATGCATGTTTTAGCGTTGTATTTAGATAACTATGCTGTAAGGAGAGACTTACAAAAGGAAATGCTGGGCTAGTTTAGTTAAGCCCAGTTGTGGTGTTTACTCTGCTGCTGCAAGTGCGCGGGCTTTTATATCAGCAGCAAATGCTAAGCCTTTTTTAAAGCGAGCTTCAGCTGCTGTGATTTCACTTTCATCGCCATTAGCAGCAAGCACACCTTGTGATAGTGCTTTGTAAAGAGAAGTGATTTGCGCTTGGTAAGCTGCTTCAATGGCTTTTTCAACAGTCGTCATCGTCATTCCTTTAATAGATTAAGAGGGCAAAATATTATCGGAACACAGGCATAAAGGCTAGTTTAACGTTAATTTAGAGAGGGTAAGTTTTTACTTTAAGTCGCTGGGTTTCGCTTCGCGTTACCCAGCTTATGTAGTATTTCACTCTATAACATCGACTGCTAAAGACTAGTCCTGTAACGCCGATACTATAAAATACGGATTCAGATATTCTTCTTTACTGTTATACAGCAGTGGACTGCCATCGAGTTTGCTAACCGTTGCTCCTGCTATTTCGGCAATCGCATGGCCTGCGCCTGTATCCCACTCGCAGGTTGGGCCTAAGCGAGGGTAAATATCGGCGCTGCCTTCGGCTACTAAACATAGTTTTAGTGAGCTGCCTTTTGAGACCATTTCTACGTCATCGAATTGTTTTACAAATTCAGCTAGGTCAGGGGAAGGGTGTGAGCGACTGCCAACAACACGAATAAGCCCTTTATTTGGCTTGCGGGTAACTTTAAGTTCGATGCGTTCATCGCCCTTATCTTTAAACGCACCAATGGCGTTGCTTGCAATATATGAGACACCCAATGCAGGTGCGTCGACGACGGCTAAAATAGGCTTACCGTTTTCAATGAGCGCAATATTTACCGTAAACTCACCATTCTTTTTGATGAACTCTTTTGTGCCATCAATCGGGTCGACTAGCCAATAACGTTGCCAGGTTTGACGAAGATCCCAGCTAATATCTGCACTTTCTTCACTTAGAATCGGAATGTCTGGCGTTAACTGTTTTAAGCCATTAACAATCACTTTATGGGCTGCTAGATCGGCGTCGGTTACTGGGCTTTCATCGGCTTTGTATTCGACGTTAAAATCTTTTTCGTAAATACCCATAATGGCATTTCCTGCTTGGCGCGCCAGCAGTAAGATTTCTTCTAGCAGTTCCGTATGATTCATGATTTAACCTATAATTTGCTGTTGTTTTAGATACGCTACCAGTTCTTGCACCGATTGGTCTAGGGTGTTTTTGCTCGTATCGATTTTAATTTCGGGTGATGTTGGAACTTGGTAGTCTGAATCAATACCGGTGAAATGCTTAATTTCACCCGCACGTGCCTTTTTATAAAGCCCTTTAGGGTCACGAGTTTCACATACGTCGAGTGGGGTATCTAAAAACACTTCGATGAACTCACCATCATCTACCAAGTTCCTTACCATATCGCGTTCACTTTGGAAGGGTGAAATAAATGCGGTGAGTACCACAAGACCGGCATCGACCATGAGTTTCGCTGTTTCGCCTACGCGGCGAATATTTTCAACACGATCTTCATCAGTAAAGCCTAAATCTTTACATAACCCATGGCGTACGTTATCACCATCAAGTAGATAGGTGTGAACACCAAGTTGGTTTAGTGCGTTTTCTAGCGCATTGGCCACGGTGCTTTTACCAGAGCCAGAAAAGCCAGTGAACCATAAAATAGTCGGCTTATGCTTTTTTTGCTCACTACGTTGTGCTTTAGTGATTGCGTAGTTATGCCAAACGATATTCTCATTCATTGTATCTGTTCTCGTTGTTTGTTATTGAAATGGGAAAACCAGTGGTATCAATGTAAGTACCGTAATCGAATAGATAATCGATAAAGGAAGGCCCATGGCAATGTAATCTTTTAAGCGGTAATTTCCCGCACTGTACACCATAAGGTTGGTCTGATAACCAAATGGTGAGATAAAGCTGGCCGATGCACCAAAGGCCACGGCCATAATAAAGGGCAGTGGGGAAACATCAAAGCCAATAGCCAGCGCATACGCAACAGGAAATGAAAGTGCGGCGGCTGCATTGTTGGTAATCAATTCGGTAAACATGACCGTCATTAAGAAGATGGCAATAAATGCCCCGTAAGGGCCAAAGTCACCTAACACATAAAGCATGCCATTCGATATTTCACCAGCTAAACCGGTGCCAATCATGAGTTTGGCGAGTCCAATCGCACTGCCTACAACCGCCAGTAATTCGATAGGGAAGCGACGTTTAACTTCACTGAGCTTAATTGTGCCGCTGAGCATTAGGCCAATGAGTAACACCAATAAGCCTTTTACTAAGGGGACTAAACCGATAATGCTTAACGTTAAAACCCCGGCAAAACTAGCCAGCACAATGTTTGATTGCTTTGCTTTTAAATGTGTTTGTAAATCGAGACCCGAAATATAAACAAACTCACGCTTTAAGTTTGGGAGTGTGTAAAATGCTTTACCCGGCGCGAGAATCAAGGAATCACCTGCTTGTAATTGCACCTTACCTAGGCCTCCTTGTAAACGGTCATGGCCTCGACGAATTGCAATTACTGCCGCATGAAACTGTTCGCGAAAGCGAATTTCTTTAATCGTTTTGCCAATGTATTTAGAGGAGTGACTCACGACCACTTCAACAAGGTGTTCAACATCTTTCTCGTGCTTGTCATGAACCACTTTTAAGCCATCAAATTGAGTCAGTAAAGGAACAGACTTTATATCGCCGACAAATAATAATACGTCACCTTCTTTGATTACTTGTTTTGGGGTGACGGCACAAATACGTTTGTCACCACGAATGATTTCAGCAAGGAAGAGATCTTTTAATTCACGCAGACCATTTTCTTCAACACTTTTACCAATCAGCTTTGAATCAGCTTCTACTTTGCCTTCTAAGTAAAATGGCACGACTTCTTGGTTATTTTTACCGTTATCGGGTAGGTATTTAAGCATTACAATAATGGTGATCAGGCCCACACTTAATGCGCCTAAACCAACCAGTGTAAAATCAAAAAAACCTAAGGGAGCCATGCCCGCTTCAACAGCAAAACCATTGACGATTAAATTAGTTGAGGTGCCAATTAAAGTAATTGTGCCACCGAGTATTGCG
The DNA here is from genome assembly GCF_053628915.1 of Pseudoalteromonas sp. MBR-15. Classification (NCBI taxonomy): domain Bacteria; kingdom Pseudomonadati; phylum Pseudomonadota; class Gammaproteobacteria; order Alteromonadales; family Pseudoalteromonadaceae; genus Pseudoalteromonas; species Pseudoalteromonas sp. MBR-15. Next base: position 26,993 of record NZ_JBRJHH010000023.1, on the reverse strand, counting down.
GTGTACGACAAAGGCAGTAATAGTTTTGATGGCGAATGTGTCGGGCTCTCTTTTATGGCACTAATAAGAGATGCCACAACGGCTGTGTTATTAGTAAACGATGACAAAAAGGCGGTCGATAAGCCAAGCTTAGTGACAGAGCTTGTCAGGCTACCTTTTGATAAGGATTGGGCAAGTTTCTGTACCAATGTGGTTTTTTCTACCGCAATTGATACCAATACTAAAAGTATCAGGGTGATTAACGAGGGGTTGGCATAATTAACAAGCATATCCTCAAGGCTAATAAGCCCTGAAAGATAGCTAATTCCAATGGCGCTCACAAATAACCATGCTGGTTTTAATCGTGTGCCAAATAGGCACCCGACTAATACCAGCATAATGCCTGTTAATACCAGCTGTTGATACATGCTTTTTACTTCCTATAACAGGCGAATTGTGATTATTTAAGCTTAGTTATATCAAGCGCTTGCCAATGAGGGAAGTGCTTGCGAACAAGTGCATTAAACTCAACTTCAAAGTCGCTAAAGCCACTTTGTTGCTCTTCAGTGCTCAATAACTGCTCGATCATACCTGCTGCAACCGTTAAGTTTGATAGGCGATCGATTAAGATAAATGCCCCTGTTTCATGGTTGTCGTGATACTCATCTGCCAAAATTGTTTCTGTAAGCTCGAGGGTTACAATAGCAATTTCGTTTAGCTGCAGAGAGTCTGCTTGGCCATGCTCTAAGGTATTTACATCAATCGTGTGATCAATTTTTTTCACCACCGCTGAAGTATTTTTGCTGCCTAACTTAAAGTTATAGTTTTTACCTAGCACCAAGGGAGATTCATGCATCCACACAAGTTTGGCTTGAATACGGTTTGTTACAGCGGCTTTAGATGCGGCTGGTACAATTACATCACCACGACTGATATCAATTTCGTCGTTAAGCGTTAATGTAACTGCTTGGCCTGCTTCGGCTGTATCAAGGTTCCCATCGAAGGTGACAATCTCTTTGATACTTGAGCTTTTTCCTGATGGTAATACTTTTACGGCATCACCCACACTGAACGTACCTGAAGTGAGTGTTCCTTGGAAACCGCGGAAATCTAAGTTAGGGCGCACAACATATTGCACAGGTAAGCGTGCTTCAAAGCCAGTATCAATTTCAGCCGCAGGGGAATCTTCGAGTAATTCAAGAAGCGGTTTGTCGGTGTAATAAGGTGTATGTTCAGAGCGTACTACAACGTTGTCGCCTTTCAATGCTGACATAGGTACGAACTTAATGTTTGTGACGTTTAACTGCTCTGCAAACTTAAGGTAATCGGCTTTGATTTTCTCATACACGGTTTCGTCAAAATCGACGATGTCCATCTTATTGATAGCAACAACAAATTGTTTAATCCCTAAAGAGTCACAAATAAAGCTATGACGCTTAGTTTGTACCTGCACGCCATAACGTGCATCCACTAGGATAATTGCCACATCGCTGGTTGATGCACCTGTTACCATATTGCGGGTGTATTGCTCATGTCCAGGCGTATCCGCAATAATGAATTTACGTTTTGCTGTTGAGAAATAACGATACGCAACATCAATCGTGATGCCTTGTTCTCGCTCAGCTTGCAAGCCATCAACGAGTAGGGCTAAGTCAAGCTCTTCACCTGCATTACCAACTTTTTCGTTGTCTTTGTGAAGGGCTGCAAGTTGATCTTCATAAATTTGGTGGCTGTCATGCAGAAGGCGGCCGATTAACGTTGATTTACCGTCATCAACACTGCCACATGTCAGCATACGTAAAAGGCTTTTGTCTTGTTGACGCGCAAGGTAGGCGTCGATGCCTAGTTCTCTTACTTCATTAATCGTGTCGTTAGTTTTAGACATTAGAAATAACCCTCACGTTTTTTCTTTTCCATAGAGCCTGCAGAGTCGTGATCAATCACGCGACCTTCACGCTCAGATGATGTTGATAACAACATCTCTTCAATGATTTCAGTTAATGAGCTGGCGGTTGATTCCACAGCACCAGTAAGTGGATAACAGCCAAGGGTACGAAAACGGACCGACTTCATTTGCGGTACTTCGCCTTCTTCAAGCGGCATGCGCTCATCATCAACCATAATGAGAGTGCCATTGCGCTCAACAACAGGGCGTTCTTTGGCTAAATATAGTGGCACCATTTCAATGTTTTCTTGGTAGATGTATTGCCAAATATCAAGCTCAGTCCAGTTAGATAATGGGAATACACGAATACTTTCGCCCGGGTTAACTTGGCTGTTGTAAGTATTCCACAGCTCTGGACGTTGATTTTTAGGATCCCATCTGTGGTGCTTATCGCGGAAAGAATAAACACGCTCTTTGGCACGTGACTTTTCTTCATCGCGGCGAGCACCGCCGAATGCAGCATCAAAACCATATTTATCAAGCGCTTGTTTTAAGCCTTGGGTTTTCATGATATCGGTATGCTTCGCTGAGCCATGAACAAACGGATTAATATCAATCGCTAAACCTTCAGGGTTTTTATGGACGATTAAATCAAAGCCATATTCTTTGGCTAAACGATCGCGAAACTCGATCATTTCCTTAAATTTCCAGTTGGTATCAACATGCAAAAGAGGAAATGGAATTTTTGCTGGGTAAAATGCCTTACGTGCTAAGTGTAATAACACCGATGAATCTTTACCGATTGAGTAAAGCATAACCGGGTTTTCAAACTCAGCAGCAACTTCGCGCATGATCTTGATACTTTCAGCTTCTAATTGCTGAAGGTGTGTTAAAGCCATTGTTAGTCGTCCTACTAAAATGATTAAAAGTTAAATTACGCTACGCCTGTTAAAGGCTGGGCAAAGCTGCTGGTTTGTGCCGTTTGGCCAAACCAAGCAAGTTGATGATGCAGTGATGCAACTTCGCCAATAATTAATAACGCTGGTGAAATAATACTGTGCCGTGAAATTAAATCGGCTAATTCACCTAGCTGCCCCGTCACGACACGTTGTTCTTTACGTGTGCCGTTTTCAATGATGGCCACTGGTGTATCTGCACCGCGACCATGTTTTAATAATTGTGCTTGGATATGAGGTGACTTAATCACCCCCATATAAATCGCCAAGGTTTGATTAGGTTTAGCAAGCGACTGCCAATCGAGTTCTTGACCCTCTTTTTTACAGTGCCCAGTAACGAATTGGATGGCTTGTGCATGGTCTCTATGTGTTAATGGGATACCCGCATAAGCACTGCAACCGGCTGCAGCAGTAATACCAGGAACAATTTGATAGCGGATCTGGTTGGCAGCAAGCACTTGTACTTCTTCACCGCCACGGCCATAAATGAATGGATCGCCCCCTTTAATGCGGCATACTTTTTTACCCTGCTTAGCAAAATCAACTAACATTTGATTGGTATCTTCTTGTGCCACACTATGATCGCCCAAGCGCTTGCCAACACACACTAAGTCGGCATCGCGACGCACCAGTTCCATAATTTCATCAGACACAAGGTAGTCATACACAACAACATCGGCTTGTTGCATTAATTGCAGGGCTTTTAACGTTAATAGCTCTGGGTCACCTGGGCCTGCGCCCACAACATATACTTCACCTTCGGGCTCAGGCTTGGCTTCGAGTAGTTGCTCTAGTTGCGCCGACGCTGCGGTAGTGTCGCCTGCTTGCACTTTACTCACAACCGATGAATCAAACACACCTTCCCAAAACTGGCGACGGTCGGCGAAATGTTTAAAACGTTGCTTTACTTTGTCGCGAAAACTCCCGACTAAAGTAGCCAAAGGGCCAATATGTTGTGGAATAAGCGTTTCAAGTTTTTCACGTAAGCGACGTGCTAAAACAGGGGCTGTCCCCGCGCTTGAGATAGCAATAGTGATAGGGTCACGGTCAACAATCGAGGGAAAGATAAAACTACACTTAGGTTGATCATCAACGACATTAACGAAAATATTGCGTGCGTTAGCAAGCTCAAAAACCGTGCTGTTAACCGCGTCGTTATCTGTTGCGGCAATAACCAACATTTGTTTATCTAAATGGTGTTCTTGAAATATGTCGTTAATTAGCGTGACTTCACCCGTGTTTGCAAGGGTTATAAGCTCATCACAAAATTCAGGGGCGACTAACGTCACGTGTGCGCGCGCTTTTAAAAATGCGCGGCATTTGCGTAACGCAACATCTCCACCGCCGACTACCAATACGGGCCTGTCGTCTAATTTGGTAAAGATAGGTAAATATTGCACGTTGTTTATACCCCTAAAAAACATCACAGAAACTGCTTATTGCAGACAAGCAGAATATAGTGCGTATTGTTAAGTAAAAAATAATTAAAACCCAATGTATATAACTAAAAGTTATATTGGGTGGTTCTATTTGGCTTAAGACTTAGTTAACAAGGGATTGCGGCGAGTTACAAGAAAATAACTAGGCTTATGGTGATTAGTTATGAGTTATAGCCAGAACATAAAAATTTGCTACTATGGGTCACTATTATGGCAACACAAAAATACGATTTATGAAAAACATGCAAACAATCGCAGCCCAAGCTGTGGCGCTCATGGACTTAACAACCCTCAATGACACCGATACGGCACAAACAATTGAAGATCTTATTGCCAGTATTCAGCCAAAGTTAGGCGTGCCTGCGGCGGTGTGTGTTTATAGTCAGTTTGTTAGTGATGCTAAATTAGCGTTGGCAGAGCGTGCGCTAAAGCAAGTAAAGGTGGCCACCGTCACCAATTTTCCAACAGGAGAGCAGCCTTTAGAACAGGTGATAAATGAAACCTTGTTTGCTATTGAGCGTGGCGCTGACGAAATTGATTTAGTGATCCCATACAAAGCCCTCATTGCAGGTGATGAAGAGAAGGTTTTAACGTACGTCAAATCCTCAAAAGATGCCTGCGGCAATAAAGCCGTGTTAAAAGTGATTATCGAAAGTGGCGAATTAACAGATGAGTTAATAACTAAAGCGAGCCAACTTGCGATTGATGGCGGGGCTGATTTTGTCAAAACGAGTACGGGTAAAGTGGCGGTAAATGCAACCTTAGCTGCAACAGAGATTATTTTAACCGCAATTAAAGCAAGCGGTAAAAACGTCGGTTTTAAAGCCGCTGGGGGAGTGAGAACCGTTGCTGATGCCGCTCAATACTTGGCCTTAGCTGAATCTATAATGGGTGAAGCCTATATAAAGCCTAAACTATTTAGGTTTGGTGCTTCGGGGTTATTAAGTGATGTATATGCGACATTAAATGAATCGTGATAGTGAGCAAGAAAAAATAGCCCTTGAGCATGGCGCCGCAAAATTATTTTTGCGCTGTTATGAAAAAGAGTTTGGGATCAAAATGCGCAATATTTGGCATAATACACCAAGTAAGCCAGATGTGAGCTGCTACAAAGGTGAGCAGCGTCTCGATATTGAAATTGCGCATTTATACGCCAGTGAAACAGAGGCGATGGCCGTATTAGGACGGCCCTTGTCAATTAGTATGCAGCGCGACCTTGCTGAGATGGCACTTGAGCCAAGCGATCAGCGTTTACATTGTGCACTGCATCGGTTACTCGCGCAAAAAGCGAAAAAACAGTATGAATCAGAGCATCCATGGTTATTGATCCGTAATGCCAGCACTATTTGGCACTTAGATGATTTTAAGGCCGTGCTCACTCATCTCGATGTACCAAAAGGGCATCCATTCCAGCAAATTTGGTTATTGTGTGACTTTTATCGTGGTGAACTAGTACAAATTTTATAAATGGAAGATGTTAGCAAAAATGAGAATAAAACGTTCAGGGACACCGTCACTCATTTTTGCCAATACAGCCAGTGGTTATTACTGGCTGTATAAGGCTAATTGACGTTATTAAGCTTGGTTACTTCAATTAGTTAAATTTAAACATACTGCCTAAGCTTTCCAGCCCTGATTTATTCGTTTTAGCAATACATTGGGTATTATCGAGTGACTGTTTGGTTTTTTCATCTGCCAAACCTGTGACGGTGAGTTTATTTTCTTGTTGATATTCAGTGAGTGCAATAACCGTTGCGCGATCGTATTTTACATCTTCTGTTTCAAACTCTTCGTAATGAGGTTGGTTTTTTAAGTAGCCCAAGCAGACTAAGTTTAGACGAGACATTGCCAAGTCCATTTTTTCGTAATGGGGCATTCTATGAGTGGGCACTGTGACTGACGGTGTGTTTGCGACGGCGGTTTTTGCGCCAGTTGCTTTTGCTGTCACTCTTAGAGGGGCTGGAGCAGAGTGTCCTGTAGCAATGGTGTTATCACTATTGTAGCGATAGTAAGTGCTTGGTACTTTGCTTTCTAAAAACTCGACGGCTTTAACAATCACTTCTCGTAAGGCTTTTTCTTTAGGGGTGTTTGACCATCCGCTGAGATTACCCCCGACGAGTGCGCCGCCAAAGTTAGTGGCTGCGGAGGTGAAGTCAAAGTCCTTACTTCCGCCTTCTACGCTGGTGGCTGCCAGAATACGCGAAGTGCGTGTGTCGATTAAGCGTAGATCAATTGCCATATGCGAGCCTGAGAAGCCTGCCGATACCGAGCTAAACACATCACCAATAAAGCCGCCACTGCCAACACTGGCACCTGAGCTGTCGTCATCAAATTCGGTTACTGCGGCCACAACCACAATTTCAGCCCCTTCAATTTCACCGTAAGCCGCCCCCGATGCAGCGCTTACTCTTCCAGAGACCGCTAAATCTTGCTCTGACAAGACGGCATCAAGTGCTTGACGCTCTAATACAATAAAACGGTTCGTACTGACCAGCGCAGTCGTTAATTGATCTGCCATGCCTTCACCAATTTCTTTTCGCCACCATCGTGAATCATTTGATTTATCAGTAAAGCGCGCCACGGCAATACGTGCTTTTGGACCGTTATACTGTTGCTGTGCTACTTCATTCACATTTGGACTGTTTTGATTTGTTGTTGAAGTTGTTGTGCTTTGGCATGCGCATAATGCAGCACTGAGTAAGGCCACCGTAATTGTAGGGTATTTTTTAGCGAACATTTGATTTCCTTAACTTATATCCATGCAGTAAATAAACGTCATAACGAGGAGGCAAAGTTATGAACGATAGTATGGATAAGCTATAAAAATCAGTGCTTTATTAATAGTACATATGCGAAGACTTTATTCACTTAGGCGAAAATCAGGCTGTTTCTGATGCTTTTCTCTATATTGCTTCGGCGATACACCAAAGTGTCCTTTGAAGCTGCGAGCAAAATAGCTTTGAGAACTAAACCCATTATTTTCTGCTATTAAGCCTATGGCTAATGAACTTTCTATTAGCTGTTTAGCTGCATACTCAATACGTGTGTTACGTAAATAGTCAGAAGGGGTGAGTGAATACAGTGCTTTCATTTTTAACTGCAGTGCCCGAGGGCTTAAACACAGTGCTGATGCCAGCTGTTCAATTGAAAACTGATCCGACTGATAGTTTTCTCGGACCACCTTTTTAAGCTTCTCTGTAAATACAGAGTCTTTAGTTTGCACCGTAACGTACTCATTATTGTCGCTTTGTATCTCAGAGGTAAGTTGAGCCGCTAAGTGTTGATTTAGTAAATAACGCAAACTGAGCAGGCCTTTTACTTTGCTTAGTAAAATAGACGGTTCAAAGGGTTTACTTAAAAAGTCGTCAGCCAGTAAATCAAGGCCTTTTAAACGGCTAGGCGTGTCAGCTTTGGCAGATAATAATAAAACCGGTATATGACTGGTCGCGTTATCAGCACGAAGCTTCGCAAGCATTTGGTATCCGTCCATGTTAGGCATCATAACATCACTGATAATAAGGTCGGGTAATTCAGACTGACAAAGTGACAAGGCTTGGTGGCCATCGTAAGCACAGATGCAATTGAATTGCTCACTAAATAGTGACAAGAGCAGCTCACTCATATCACTATTGTCTTCAACAATCATGAGTGTTTGCCTTAAGCCAGGTTGGGTGGTGACCGTTGGCAAGTTTTGTTTTGTTGCACTGATAACTGTAGGCAGCGAGACCGTAAAACAGCTGCCCTGCGCTGGCGAGCTGGTTAGTGATATTTCACCGCCATAATCCTCGACCAGTTGTTTCACTAATGTAAGCCCAATACCACTGCCGGTTTCTGAACATGTGTCTAAGCGAGTAAACCTTTCGAATATTTTCACCTGTTGGTCTTTTGCAATGCCAATTCCTGTGTCGGACACGCTGATATGCGCGAGGTTATCGCTGTGATGTAAACACACTCGAACCTCACCGCCTGCCGGAGTATATTTAAGCGCATTACTGACCAGGTTACTGACGATAGAGTGCGCATGATTAGGCGCGATATTTATAGTGCACACAGTTTCACAGTGATCTTGAAAATTAAATTTAAGCTGTTTTTGGGCGAATAGCGGCGCAAAGTCATCGATGAGATCGGTTAAAAAAGTCGTTAATGAATAAGCGGATACATAATGCACGGCCGTACTGGGTCGTTTGCTCAGTTGCAGTAGTTGATTTATTAAGTCAAGCAAGCGTTGGCAATTACGTTTTATGCTTGCTAATTGCGATTGAGCCTGCGAACTGTGGGTGGACTGCTGTAACTGGCTAATGGGAGCCAGAATCAAGCTCAATGGGGTTTTAAGTTCATGACTTATATTATCTAAGAACTGATCTTTTAATTTATTTAACTCAATTTCTTTTTGTTTTTGCTGTTCGGCCAGCTTGCGCTGATAAATTGAACTAATAACCAGCCATGCTAATGTCATTGCACATAGTGTGTAAGATAAATAAGCGACATTGCTTTGCCACCAAGGTGGAACAACCTTCAGTTCGAGTAGGGTGGTACCCTCACTCCACTGCCCATATTGATCCCTTACTTTTAGCTGTAATTGATAATGTCCAGCAGGAAGCTGCGGGTAGTTTATTTGACGTTGCGATGCATCATTATATAAAAACTGTTGGTCAAACCCCGCTAGTTTATAGCCATATTGATAATGCTTTGGTGTGGCGGCGTTATTCAATGCACTAAATTTAAAGCCAATAACTCCCGCTGATTTTGCGAAAGAGAACGTGTTTGTCGCATTGATCAGCGTGTCGGTGCTGTGGTCAAAAAAATCAGTGCTAATTTCACGGTTATTAAGCAATAACTCGGTTAATACGGGAGTGGGGGGAGTGTGATCTAAGGTGAGTTTGTCAGGGTAAAACTGATTAAAACCATTTATCCCGCCAAAGAATAGCTCGCCATCTGTCGCTTGAAAACTAGCCCCAAGAATGAAGGATTGATGCTGGATTCCATCTTCAGGTAAAAACGGTTGTATGCTGCCCGTTATTGGATGATAACGCGTTAATCCACCATTGGTAGCTAACCATAAATAGCCTTGTTTATCGGCTAAAATGTCAAAAATATTGTCATTTACTAGGCCATGTTGCTCGCTAATATGCTCCACATCAAAGTTTTGTTTATTGACTTTGTTGAGGCCTTGCATTGTGCCGACCCACAGCGTTTTATCGTCGCTGAGTAATAACGACGTGACCATGTTATGGCTCAGACCTGTGCGTTCATTAAGTAATGTAAATTGCTCTGTTTCAATGGAAAACTTATTGAGTCCCGCACGCGTACCCACCCACAAAGCGTGATCATTCTTATCATACGCAAGTGTGAAAACGGTATTATTGGCTAAGCTGTTATGGGTTGCATTGTGCTGATAATGGGTCACTGTTTCTGAATCTGGATCAAAGCGAGTTAATCCCTGGTTACTACCGAGCCACACTATGCCGTCTTTATCACTCTCAATTGCATAAACGCGATCACTGCTAAGCTGGTGGCTTTGCATGGTATAGCTGACAAAATCATCGCTTTCATCTTGGTATTTAAGAAGCCCGCCGCCGTATGTCCCAACCCACAATTGCTGCCTTTTATCCTCATGTAAGCTAAATATGTTGGTATTGGGTAAGCGGGTTGTATAGTGCTGATAGCCTTGCGGTATCGCACGATTTAAACCCTCGCGCGTGCCAACCCACAACTGGCCATTTTTACGTTTAATAATCGCACGAATAAAATTATGCGTGAGAGAGTGAGGGCTTGACGTTGTGCTTTGATGTCCAAATTGTTGCTGTTTCGGATCGTATCTGTGTATACCAAAACCATCGGTCCCAATCCAAATAATTCCTTGCGGGTCTTGATATAGAGAGAGTAAGTAATCATTTTTGAGTCCGTTAGGCTTTTGTACATCATGACGATAGTGTGCAACGTCAGTGTATATATCTGCCCCCGCAGCTAAAAAGTATACGCCTTGCCCATAACTTGTTAGCCACAGGTTATGCTGATTGTCGAGAAGACTGTCAGTGATCCAAACTCCCTTAAATTGCGGCAATTCGAAAGATGTCTCTGTATCGATTGAAAATATATACAGCCCTTGTTTTGCACCGATGAGCAATTGATTTGAACTTAACTTGTTAAGATGCCAAAGTGGCGAGGTGAGGGCGATGTCATGTTTAAATTGTTTGGTTTTAGGGTTAAACGACATCAGACCATGGCTGGTTGCAAGCCACAGGGTATTTTGTACTGCAATAATGTCTCTGATGACAATGTTTTGTTGTGTATTTTCAGCAACCTGATAAGTCTCAAATTGCTGCGCTGCAATATCAAAGTAGCTGAGTGTGCCTTGTTCATGACCCAACCATATATTGCCACTCTTATCAAAAGCCAAAGACCATATTTTATCATCACTGAGTTGTGGGTTTGTAAAGGTCGAATAGGTGTAAAATTGGCCCGTGGTGGGATCAAGCCGGTTTAGTCCTTTACTGGCTGTTGAAAACCAAAGGTCGTTATCAGTGCCTTTTAAGCATGCGGTAATCCAATTACCGGAAATACTGGTCGCTGAAGTATGTGCTTTAAAGCGTTTAAATTCATAGCCATCAAATCGATTGAGCCCTCCTTGTGTGGCAAACCACTGAAACCCTTGCGCATCAGTGAGACTGCAATTAATGGAGTTTTGACTTAAGCCATGCTCGCTATCAAAGCTGTTTAAGTGAAGTGATTGCGCACTTACAACATGACTTTTCAGAACAGCTAAGCTGAAAAATATTAGGCATAATAGGGTGTTTAAATGCTGCACAGAGATCCATCTTGTTGGTGTTTTTGTTCCTTTATTAGGCTGATAGTAAACTGCTTTTTAATCAATGTTAATATTGATTTTTATACTAACAGGTGAGATTTTAACTTCTGGGTATCTTTTACTCTTGTGTTAATGAATTGCGTAAGTATAATAGGCATCCACTTTGCAGGGGCGTAGTTCCAATTGGTAGAACAGCGGTCTCCAAAACCGACGGTTGGGAGTTCGAATCTCTCCGCCCCTGCCACTTTTTACACAATAAGTGTGGAGTCTGAAATTAAAAATCGGTTTAAATAAGTCTGTTTTTAAGTTTAGATTTTAATGGATTAACCCTGCCTTCGCGCAGGGTTGTTGTGTCTGTAGTTAAGGTAATAATATTATGAGCACGAATGTAGAAACACCATCAAGTGCGATGGATTCAGTTAAGTGGATTGTAGCGATTGCGCTACTTGCAGGCGCAGTAGTTGGTAATCACATGTATGCAGATCAGTCTGTATTGTTGCGTGCTATTGGTGTAGTAGTCGCTGTTGCAGCGGGTTTAGGCATTGCCTCACTAACAGAAAAAGGTCGTACATTTTTAGCATTTGCTAAAGAAGCACGTATCGAAGTACGTAAAGTTGTGTGGCCAACACGCCAAGAAACAACCCATACGACATTAATTGTAATGGTTGCAACTGTGATTATGGCACTTATCCTTTGGGGATTAGATGGCATTTTATTCCGCGCCGTAGGCTTTTTAACTGGATTGGAGATCTAATCCCATGTCGGATGAGAAGAACGAAAAGAAACTACGTTGGTACGTAGTACAAGCTTTCTCTGGTTATGAGAAGCGTGTTGCACAAACTATTCTTGAGCATATCAAGATTGAAGGTTTGGAAGATAGTTTTGGTGAAGTATTAGTACCAACGGAAGAAGTTGTTGAGATGCGCGCAGGTCAAAAGCGTAAATCTGAGCGTAAATTCTTCCCAGGTTATGTACTTGTACAAATGGACATGAACGATGCAAGCTGGCACTTAGTAAACAGCACTGCACGTGTAATGGGCTTTATTGGTGGTACGTCAGATCGTCCAGCGCCAATCAGCCAAAAAGAAGCAGATCGCATCTTAAACCGTCTTCAAGAGAACTCTGAAGCACCTAAGCCAGCTACATTATTTGAGCCAGGCGAAGTTGTTCGTGTTATCGATGGTCCATTTGCTGACTTCAGCGGTGTTGTTGAAGAAGTGGATTACGAAAAGAGCCGCGTAAAAGTATCGGTACTTATCTTTGGTCGTTCTACGCCAGTTGAGCTTGAATTTGGTCAAGTTGAACAAGACAAGTAAGATAAAAAATTAAAGCAGCCAAAATCGTTTAATATTTTGGCAATATGCTTGAAAAAGGCCGTTGATTAACTTATAATCAGCGGCCTTTTTGTGTTAGGGCAAGTAGTAACTTGTTTTATCACATAAAGTGAGAACCAATTTTTAAACTGGGAAGCCGTTAGAGTACGCGTCCTCGCGCGCACAAGGCTATGACCCACCAAATGAGGTATTTATTATGGCTAAAAAAGTTGAAGCTATTATCAAGCTACAAGTTGCCGCTGGTATGGCTAATCCTAGTCCTCCAGTAGGTCCAGCACTAGGTCAGCACGGTGTAAACATCATGGAATTCTGTAAAGCGTTCAACGCACGTACAGAATCTATCGAAAAAGGCGCTCCAGTTCCTGTAGTGATCTCTGTTTACGGCGACCGTTCTTTCACGTTCGAAATGAAAACGCCACCGGCTGCTTACTTACTTAAGAAAGCTGCAGGTATCAAATCAGGCTCTGGCCGTCCTAACACTGAAAAAGTGGGTACAGTAACTCGTGCTCAACTTGAAGAAATCGTTGAGACAAAACGACCTGACCTTACAGCAGCTGATATGGACGCTGCAGTTCGCACTATCGCAGGTTCTGCGCGTGCGATGGGCTTGAACGTAGAGGACTAAGATAATGGCAAAATTAACTAAACGTATGCGTACAATCCGCGAAAAAGTGGATGCGACTAAAGATTACGAAATCAACGAAGCAGTTGCTCTTTTAAAAGAGTTAGCGACAGCTAAATTCGTAGAAAGTGTTGACGTTGCTGTTAACCTTGGTATCGATGCTCGTAAATCTGACCAAAACGTTCGTGGTGCAACTGTACTACCTAACGGTACTGGTCGTGACGTTCGTGTTGCTGTATTCACTCAAGGCGCTAATGCAGAAGCTGCAAAAGAAGCCGGTGCTGAATTAGTGGGCATGGAAGATCTTGCTGATCTAGTTAAGAAAGGCGAGATGAACTTTGACGTTGTTGTTGCATCTCCAGACGCTATGCGCGTTGTTGGTCAACTAGGTCAAATCTTAGGTCCACGTGGTCTAATGCCAAACCCTAAAACTGGTACTGTAACACCTAACGTTGCAGAAGCAGTTAAAAACGCGAAAGCAGGTCAAGTTCGTTACCGTAACGACAAGAACGGTATCATCCATACTACTATCGGTAAGGTTGATTTCACTGCTGAGCAACTTCAACAAAACCTTGAAGCTCTTATTGTTGCGCTTAAGAAGGCTAAACCTTCTCAAGCAAAAGGTACTTACGTGAAGAAAGTAACTATCTCTACAACAATGGGCGCAGGTGTTGCTGTTGACCAAAACTCTCTAAGCACAACTGTTGCTTAATTAAGAGTTTACATGGCGCGAAATTTGAACTATAATTTTGCGCCATTTTGTTGAGAAAGTTAATTTCAAAACAAGTAAAGAATTCGGGTTGAAGTCCATAATTTCGTACGCCTTCGGGTATAAACGATAAATTGGGCTTCCGTCCAAGACCGTAGGCGGCTTCGGCCTTAATATTTTTACCTACGTAGACGGTGTGAATCCCCAGATAGATTTTTCCTAATCTTCTGGCTCTCGCCGTAAAAAGCATCTCCATCATTGATGGGGAAGAGTAGAACAGGGAAGCCAATATCGGCGACCCATTAAACCAGGAGTAACACCCATGGCTTTAAATCTTCAAGGCAAAAAAGCAATTGTTGCTGAAGTCAACGAAGCAGCCACTGGTGCTCTTTCTGCAGTTGTTGCAGATTCTCGTGGTGTAACAGTTGGTGCTATCACTGCCCTTCGTAAAGAAGCTCGTGCAGCTGGTGTATGGATGAAAGTTGTTCGTAACACTTTAGCTAAACGTGCTGTTGAAGGAACAGATTTTGAGTGCCTTTCTGACTCATTTGTTGGTCCAAGCTTAATCGCTTTCTCTTCAGAGCACCCTGGTGCTGCTGCGCGTATCTTCTCAGATTTCGCGAAGAAGAACGAGAAATTCGAAGTTAAGACCGCTGCATTTGAAGGTAACGTAGTAGACGCAGCTATGCTAGCAACTCTACCTACTTACGACGAAGCTGTTGCACGCTTAATGAGCGCTATGAAAGAAGCGTCTGCTGGCAAATTGTGTAAAACAATTGAAGCAGTACGTGTACAGAAAGCTGAGCAAGCTGCTTAATTTTAAGCTGTTTTTTTGTTCACTTTCGGTGTAATATTTTTTTTGGACTAAAATTAGTCCGTAATAATTAGGAAATTTGTAATGTCTGTAACTAAAGACCAAATCCTTGATGCTATTGCTGAAATGTCAGTAATGGACGTTGTTGCTCTAGTTGAAGCAATGGAAGAAAAATTCGGCGTAACTGCAGCAGCTGCTGTTGTTGCTGGTCCAGCTGCTGAAGCTGCTGAAGAGAAGACTGAGTTTGACGTAATCCTTACTGGCGCTGGCGCTAACAAGGTTGCTGCAATCAAAGCTGTACGTGGTGCAACTGGTCTTGGCCTTAAAGAAGCTAAAGCACTTGTTGAATCAGCTCCTGCACCTATCAAAGAAGGTGTATCTAAAGAAGAAGCTGAAGCGCTTGCAAAAGACCTTACTGAAGCTGGTGCTGAAGTTGAGGTTAAGTAATCTAGCTTACGCTAGGTTCGCTGCCTGAGTAATCAGGCAAGGGCTGGTGATTATTTAATCACCGGCCTTTTTGCGCTATGGAGCGATGTTTTCCTATAGTGCAAATAAAATCTAATTTTCTCTTTATTTTCAAGTTGTTACCTGTAAAGGTGTTGAAAGTAGCAGAGTGAACTAGAACAACAATTTAATGTTG
Source organism: Pseudoalteromonas sp. MBR-15 (assembly GCF_053628915.1). Taxonomy (NCBI): domain Bacteria; kingdom Pseudomonadati; phylum Pseudomonadota; class Gammaproteobacteria; order Alteromonadales; family Pseudoalteromonadaceae; genus Pseudoalteromonas; species Pseudoalteromonas sp. MBR-15. Next base: position 11,807 of record NZ_JBRJHH010000023.1, on the reverse strand, counting down.
TACATCTTGGCATAGATGCCAGTTAAGTCTGTTCTTACAAGAACAGGTCGGGTCAAAGATCAGCAAGCTGAGGAACCCCATGGCTTACTCTTATTCTGAAAAGAAACGTATCCGTAAGGATTTTGGTAAACGTCCACAAGTTTTGGATATACCTTTCTTACTGTCGACGCAGTTAGAATCGTTTAAAAAATTCTTAGTCCCTGACGCTGATGGCGATCACGGTTTGGAAGCTGCTTTCCGTTCTGTGTTTCCGATCAAAAGCTACTCGGGAAATTCTGAGCTTCAATACGTAAGTTATCGTATTGGTGAGCCAGTATTCGATGTAAAAGAATGTCAAATTCGCGGTGTGACTTATTCTGCTCCACTTCGCGTAAAATTGCGTCTTGTGGTGATGGACAAAGAAGCACCAGGCACAGTTAAAGACATTAAAGAGCAAGAAGTTTACATGGGCGAAATTCCGCTCATGACTGATACCGGTACCTTTGTAATCAATGGTACAGAGCGTGTTATCGTTTCTCAGCTACACCGTAGCCCTGGTGTATTCTTTGATAACGACCGCGGTAAAACTCACTCGTCAGGTAAAGTACTTTATAACGCGCGTGTAATTCCTTACCGTGGTTCATGGTTAGACTTCGAGTTTGATGCAAAAGATAACCTATATGTACGTATTGACCGTCGTCGTAAATTACCGGCGTCAATTATCTTACGTGCACTAGAGTTCTCTACAGAAGAAATCTTAGATATCTTCTTCGATACTACTGCGTTTGAAGTAACTGACGGTAAAGTTCTTATGGAACTAGTGCCTTCACGTTTACGTGGTGAAACTGCCGCTTTTGATATCAAAGGCGATGACGGTGAAGTCCTTGTTGAAGCGGGTCGTCGTATTACTGCGCGTCACATCAAGAACATCGAGAAAAAAGGTATTAACCAATTAGAAGTACCGCATGAGTACATCATTGGTCGTGTTGTAGCTAAAAACTACGTTGATGAGTCAACGGGTGAGATCATCGCTAACGCGAATGACGAGCTATCACTTGAGCTAATGGCTGAGTTGGTTAAAGCAGGTCACACTAAGATTGATACGTTATATATCAATGAAGTTGACAGCGGCGCCTACATGTCAGATACCCTTCGTATCGACACAACAAGCAACCGTTTAGAAGCATTAGTAGAAATTTATCGCATGATGCGCCCAGGCGAGCCACCGACGAAAGACGCGGCTGAAGCCTTATTTGATAACTTGTTCTTCTCTGAAGAGCGTTATGATTTATCAACAGTTGGTCGTATGAAGTTCAATAGCCGTGTAGGTTATGACACTGATACAGGCCCTGGCACATTATCGAAAGAAGACATCGTAGCTGTTATGAAAGTGCTTATCGCTATTCGTAACGGTGTTGGCGATGTTGATGATATCGACCACTTAGGCAACCGTCGTATCCGTAGCGTTGGCGAAATGGCTGAGAATCAATTCCGTGTTGGTCTAGTACGTGTAGAACGTGCAGTACGTGAGCGTTTAAGCTTAGGTGACCTTGATGCGGTAATGCCACAAGATCTTATTAACGCTAAGCCAATTTCGGCAGCGGTTAAAGAGTTCTTCGGTTCGTCTCAGTTATCACAGTTCATGGACCAAAATAACCCGCTTTCAGAAGTAACGCATAAGCGTCGTATTTCTGCATTAGGCCCGGGTGGTTTAACACGTGAACGTGCTGGCTTCGAGGTGCGAGACGTTCACGTAACCCACTATGGTCGTGTATGTCCAATCGAAACACCTGAGGGTCCAAACATCGGTCTAATTAACTCATTGTCTACGTACGCACGTACAAACGACTATGGTTTCTTAGAAACACCTTACCGTAAAGTGGTAAACGGTGTTGTAACTGATGAAGTTGATTACCTATCAGCCATTGAAGAAGGTCAGTTTGTAATCGCTCAGGCGAACTCAAACTTGAACGATGACAATGAGTTTGTTGATGAACTAATTCCATGCCGTCACAAAGGTGAATCAACCTTTATGGGCAAAATGGACCAACAATATATGGACGTATCACCACAACAGGTGATCTCTGTAGCGGCCGCGCTTATCCCGTTCCTAGAACACGATGATGCGAACCGTGCATTGATGGGTTCAAACATGCAACGTCAAGCAGTACCAACACTTATCGCGGACAAGCCGCTGGTAGGTACAGGTATCGAGCTTACACTAGCAAAAGATTCTGGTGTAACGATCGTTGCTAAGCGTGGTGGTGAAGTAATGTATGCCGATGCAAGCCGCATCGTTGTAAATGTAAATGAAGATGAGCGCGTTCCAGGTGAAGCGGGCATCGATATCTACAACCTTACTAAATACACACGCTCAAACCAAAATACATGTATTAACCAGAAACCAACGTGTATGGTTGGTGAGCCGGTTACACGTGGCGATGTGTTAGCAGATGGTCCTTCGACTGACTTAGGTGACTTAGCACTAGGTCAAAACCTTCGCGTGGCATTCATGCCATGGAATGGTTATAACTTCGAGGATTCAATCCTACTATCAGAGCGCGTAGTTCAAGAAGATCGTCTAACGACTATCCACATTCAAGAACTACAATGTATCGCACGTGATACTAAATTAGGTCCTGAAGAGATCACAGCAGATATCCCTAACGTAGGTGAATCTGCACTAGGCAAGCTTGATGAATCAGGCGTTGTTTATATCGGTGCTGAAGTAAAAGGCGGCGATATCCTAGTAGGTAAAGTGACTCCGAAAGGCGAAACGCAATTAACACCAGAAGAAAAGCTACTACGTGCGATCTTCGGTGAGAAAGCGTCAGACGTTAAAGACAGCTCTTTACGTGTACCAAACTCTGTAACAGGTACCGTAATCGACGTACAAGTTTTCACCCGTGACGGTGTTGAAAAAGATAAGCGTGCGTTAGAAGTTGAAGACATGCAGCTTCGCGAAGCGAAGAAAGACTTCAACGAAGAGTTCCGTATCTTAGAAGCCGGTGTATTAGACCGTGCTCGTAAGCTACTTGTTGACGCTGGTCTGAACGCAGACACAATTGCATCACTTAATGCTGAAAAGCTGCTTACTCAAAGCCTTGCTCAAGAAGACAAGCAATCAGAGCTTGAGCAACTAGCTGCCCAGTACGATGAGCTTAAAGCTGAATACGATAAGAAGTTTGAAAACAAACGTCGTAAGATCACTCAGGGTGATGACTTAGCACCAGGCGTACTTAAAATTGTTAAAGTATACCTAGCTGTTAAACGTCGTATCCAACCGGGTGATAAGATGGCGGGTCGTCACGGTAACAAAGGTGTTATCTCGACTATCGTACCAGTAGAAGATATGCCATACGATGACAAAGGTCGTACGGTAGACATCGTTCTGAACCCGCTAGGTGTACCATCACGTATGAACATCGGTCAGATCCTAGAAACACACATGGGTCTTGCTGCACGTGGTGTGGGTGAGCGCATTGAAGAAATGATGAAAGAGCAGCGTGAACTGCACGAAATCCGTAGCTTTGTTAAGAAAGTTTACGATTTAGGTGATTGTCGTCAGAAAGTCGATATCGACTCATTCTCTGATGATGAAGTTCGTCGCTTAGCTGAAAACTTGAAAGGTGGTTTACCGATCGCAACTCCAGCCTTTGATGGTGCTCGTGAAAGCGAAATCAAAGACTTACTAGAGCTTGGTGGTTATCCAAGAAGCGGTCAAGTTACACTTTATGATGGCCGTACTGGCGATCAGTTTGAACGTCAAGTAACCGTTGGTTACATGTACATGCTGAAACTTAACCACTTGGTTGATGACAAGATGCACGCGCGTTCAACTGGTTCTTACAGCCTTGTTACTCAGCAGCCGCTGGGTGGTAAAGCGCAGTTCGGTGGCCAGCGTTTCGGTGAGATGGAGGTGTGGGCACTAGAAGCTTACGGTGCTGCATATACACTACAAGAAATGCTAACAGTGAAATCGGATGACGTGAACGGTCGTACTAAGATGTATAAGAACATCGTAGATGGTAACCATAAGATGGAACCAGGTATGCCAGAATCGTTCAACGTATTGTTGAAAGAAATCCGCTCACTGGGTATCAACATCGAGTTGGAAGAAAATTAAGCCATTTAGGTGCGGCATAAGCCGCACCTGTTAGGCCGAATAGAATGTAGGGGCGAGTTATTCGCCCTCAAGATTAACCTCCGACAGGAGAGCTAAGGTGAAAGACTTACTTAAGTTTCTGAAGCAACAAAATAAGACCGAAGAATTCGATGCAATTCGCATTGGTCTTGCTTCGCCAGATATGGTTCGTTCATGGTCATACGGTGAAGTAAAGAAACCTGAGACAATCAACTACCGTACTTTCAAGCCTGAGCGCGACGGCTTATTCTGTGCCCGTATCTTCGGCCCAGTGAAAGATTATGAGTGTTTATGTGGTAAATATAAGCGCCTTAAGCACCGTGGTGTTATTTGTGAAAAGTGTGGCGTTGAAGTAACGCTGACTAAAGTGCGTCGTGACCGTATGGGTCATATTGAGCTTGCTAGCCCAGTTGCGCATATTTGGTTCTTAAAATCATTACCGTCACGTATCGGCTTAATGCTAGACATGACACTTCGTGACATCGAGCGCGTACTTTACTTCGAATCATTCGTGGTAACTGAGCCGGGTATGACAACGCTTGAGCGTGGTCAGCTTTTAGGTGAAGAAGAGTACCTAGATGCGCTAGAAGAGCACGGCGATGAGTTTGAAGCGAAGATGGGTGCAGAAGCAGTATTAGACTTGCTTCGTGAACTTGATCTTGGCCAATTAATTGCTGAAATGCGTGAAGAGTTACCAACAATTAACTCTGAAACGAAGCGTAAGAAGATCACTAAACGTCTTAAATTAATGGAATCGTTCCACCAATCAGGTAACAACCCTGAGTGGATGATCATGACAGTACTTCCAGTATTGCCACCTGATCTACGTCCATTAGTACCACTAGACGGTGGTCGTTTTGCGACATCTGATCTAAATGACCTTTACCGTCGTGTTATTAACCGTAATAACCGTCTTAAGCGTCTATTAGATTTAGCGGCACCAGATATTATCGTACGCAACGAAAAACGTATGTTACAAGAAGCGGTTGATGCGCTACTTGATAACGGTCGTCGCGGTCGTGCGATTACAGGTTCTAACAAACGTCCTCTTAAATCGCTTGCTGATATGATCAAAGGTAAGCAAGGTCGTTTCCGTCAGAACTTACTTGGTAAACGTGTAGATTACTCTGGTCGTTCTGTAATCACAGTAGGTCCTACGCTTAAACTACACCAGTGTGGTCTTCCTAAGAAGATGGCACTTGAGCTGTTTAAACCATTTATCTACGGCAAACTTGAGCGTCGCGGCATGGCTACGACTATCAAAGCAGCGAAGAAGATGGTTGAGCGTGAAGTGGCAGAAGTATGGGATGTATTAGACGAAGTAATTCGTGAACATCCAGTGTTACTTAACCGTGCACCAACACTTCACCGTTTGGGTATCCAAGCGTTCGAACCTGTGCTAATTGAAGGTAAAGCGATTCATTTACACCCATTAGTATGTGCGGCGTACAACGCTGACTTCGATGGTGACCAAATGGCGGTACACGTACCGTTAACGCTTGAAGCACAGTTAGAAGCACGTGCTCTAATGATGTCTACAAACAACATTCTGTCTCCAGCGAATGGTGAGCCAATCATCGTTCCTTCACAGGACGTTGTATTAGGTCTTTACTACATGACGCGTGATCGCATTAATGCGAAAGGCGAAGGTGCAGTATTTAAAGATCCTAAAGAAGCTGAAAAAGCATACCGCAGCGGCAACGCTGAGCTACATGCGCGCGTAAAAGTACGTATCAGCGAGACAATTAAGAATGAAGAAGGTGAAGCAGTTGATTACGTTACTATTGTTGAAACAACAGTAGGTCGTGCGATTCTTTCACTTATCCTACCTAAAGGCATGCCGTTTGAGCTAATCAACCAAGCCCTAGGTAAGAAACAGATTTCTGGCTTATTAAACGAGTGTTACCGTCGTCTAGGTCTTAAAGATACTGTTATCTTTGCTGACCAAGTAATGTACACCGGTTTCCACTACGCAATGAAGTCAGGTGTTTCAATCGGTATTGATGACTTAGTTATCCCACCGGTTAAAGCAGAAATCATTGAATCAGCGGAAGCTGAAGTAACTGAAATCAACCAACAATTCCAATCAGGTCTTGTAACGGCTGGTGAAAAGTACAATAAAGTTATCGATATCTGGTCACGTGTAAATGAAAACTTATCACGTGAGATGATGGCGAACTTATCAAAAGACACGGTAATCAACGCGAAAGGTGAAGAAGAAGAGCAATCTTCATTCAACTCAGTGTTTATGATGGCCGACTCTGGTGCACGTGGTAGCGCCGCTCAGATCCGTCAGTTAGCGGGTATGCGTGGTCTAATGGCACGTCCAGATGGTTCAATCATCGAGACACCAATCACGGCGAACTTCCGTGAAGGTCTAAACGTACTACAGTACTTCATCTCAACGCACGGTGCGCGTAAAGGTCTTGCCGATACAGCACTTAAAACAGCAAACTCGGGTTACTTAACGCGTCGTCTAGTAGACGTTGCACAAGACTTAGTAATCAACGAAGACGATTGTGGCACAGAAGATGGCTTAACAATGAAACCGCTTATTGAAGGTGGTGACGTTGTAGAAGCACTTCGCGAACGTGTACTTGGTCGTGTTGTTGCTGAAGATGTTGTTATTCCTGGTACTAACGAAGTACTTGTTGAGCGTAACATTATGCTTGACGAAAAACTGTGTGACCTTTTAGAAGAGCACTCAGTGGATGAAGTACGCGTTCGTTCAGTTATCACCTGTGATAATGACTTTGGTGTATGTGCTAAGTGTTACGGTCGTGACCTTGCGCGTGGCCACATCATCAATCCAGGTGAGTCAGTAGGTGTTATCGCGGCACAATCAATCGGTGAGCCGGGTACACAGCTTACAATGCGTACCTTCCACATCGGTGGTGCGGCATCTCGAGCGTCTGCTGAGAACAGTGTACAAGTTAAAACTAACGGTACATTGAAGTTACACAATGCGAAGTACGTATTAAACACAGACGGTAAGATTGTTATCACGTCTCGTTCAACAGAGATCACTATCATCGATAGCTTTGGTCGTGAGAAAGAGCGTTATAAAGTACCTTACGGTGCCGTGTTAACAGTACAAGATAATTCGGAAGTTCAAGGTAACGATATCGTTGCGACTTGGGATCCGCATAGTCACCCAATCGTTCTTGAGCATAAGTCAAAAATCTCGTTCAGCGATATTGATGACTCAAATACCGAAGCACAAACAGATGAGTTAACTGGTTTAACACGTGTGGTTGTTAAAGACTTAGGTAAAGTAAATGCGAAAGAACCTAAACTAATCATCGAAAGCGATGAGCGTGGTCTGCAAGAAACACGTCTTCCTTCATTCACAACGATTGAAGTAACAGACGGCGCGACAGCAAACCCAGGTGACGTACTTGCACGTATTCCGCAAGAAGGTTCGAAGACTCGTGATATCACGGGTGGTCTACCTCGCGTAGCTGACTTATTCGAAGCACGTAAGCCGAAAGATCCTGCAATTCTTGCAGAAATCACCGGTACGATTAGCTTCGGTAAAGAAACGAAAGGTAAGAAGCGTCTTGTAATCACGCCAGCAGAGGGTGACGCATACGAAGAGATGATTCCTAAATGGCGTCAACTTAACGTGTTCGAAGGTGAGCAAGTGTCTAAAGGTGAGGTTATCGCCGATGGTCCAGAATCACCACATGACATCTTACGCCTACGTGGTGTAACTCATGTTGCAAACTATATCGTTAACGAAGTGCAAGAGGTTTACCGCTTGCAGGGCGTTAAGATCAATGACAAGCACATTGAGACAATTATTCGTCAGATGCTACGTAAATGTATCATTCTTGACGGCGGTGACACTGAGTTCTTAGCCGGTGAACAAGTTGAAGTGGCACGCGTTAATATCGCGAACCGCGACCTTGAAAAGCAAGGCAAGATCCCAGCTAAATTTGAAATCCAGTTAATGGGTATCACTAAAGCGTCACTTGCAACAGAATCTTTCATTTCAGCAGCCTCGTTCCAGGAGACAACACGTGTCCTTACTGAAGCCGCTGTAAATGGTAAGAGCGATGAGCTTCGTGGTCTGAAAGAGAACGTAATCGTGGGTCGTCTGATCCCAGCCGGTACTGGCTTTGCGTATCACCAAGACCGTTTGAACCGTCGTAAGCAAGGTGAAATCATCGAAGAGCAGACTGTTAGCGCTGAAGAGGCAACTCAAGCATTAACTGACGCACTTAATGCTGATATCTCTGGAAACCAATAATCTCAACTTAATCAATAGATTAAGTAGTCGCGAGGCAGTTATCTGCTGCCTTGCGATGAGTTAAGGTTGACAGGTTAAACTTTGCTCATTAAAATTCCGCCACCCATTTGCCTGCACGTTTTGTAACGAGCATGTAAACAGGGCGGATTTTTTATTTTTTCAGTAGTAATTTTAATTTCAGGAGCTATTTAAATGGCAACTATTAACCAGCTAGTGCGTAAGCCACGTCGTAGCAAGGTTACTAAAAGTAACTCAGCTGCGCTTAAAGCGTGTCCGCAAAAGCGTGGTGTATGTACTCGCGTATATACAACTACACCTAAGAAACCAAACTCTGCATTACGTAAAGTAGCGCGTGTACGTTTAACAAACGGTTTCGAAGTAACATCTTACATTGGTGGTGAAGGCCACAACCTACAAGAGCACAGTGTAATCCTAATCCGTGGTGGTCGTGTTAAAGACTTACCAGGTGTGCGTTTCCACACTGTTCGTGGTGCACTTGACTGTGCAGGCGTAAGCGACCGTCGTCAAGCTCGTTCTAAATACGGTGCTAAACGCCCTAAGGGCTAATGGTTCTCCGTTAGTAAGGCCAAGCACTAAATTTTTAAATTAATTGTTTTGGGTATTGACTCTAAAAGAGCAAACCTGAAGATACCGGAGATACAAAATGCCTAGAAGACGCGTAATAGGTCAACGTAAAATTCTTCCAGATCCTAAGTTCGGATCGGAACTTCTTGCTAAATTCGTTAACGTAGTAATGTTAGACGGCAAGAAATCTACTGCTGAAAAAATCGTTTATGGTGCGTTAGACGTGGCTGCTGAGAAATCAGGCAAGTCGCACCTAGAAATCTTTGAAGCTGCACTTGATAACGTTCGCCCACAGGTAGAGGTTAAATCTCGCCGTGTTGGTGGTTCAACGTACCAAGTACCAGTTGAAGTACGTCCAGTACGTCGCAACGCATTAGGTATGCGTTGGTTAGTAGACGCTGCACGTAAGCGTGGCGAAAAATCTATGGGCTTACGTTTAGCTCAAGAAATCGTTGACGCTGCTGACAACAAAGGCACTGCGGTTAAGAAACGTGAAGACGTTCACCGTATGGCTGAAGCGAATAAAGCATTCGCTCATTACCGTTGGTAATCTGCCCTTAACCTTTAAGAGGATTTTATGGCACGTACAACTCCACTTGAGCGCTATCGTAATATAGGTATTTGCGCTCACGTAGATGCAGGTAAAACCACCACAACAGAACGTGTTCTGTTCTACACCGGTCTTTCTCATAAGATTGGTGAAGTACATGATGGCGCTGCAACTATGGATTGGATGGAGCAGGAACAAGAGCGTGGTATCACAATCACTTCTGCTGCAACAACGTGTTTCTGGAAAGGGATGGACGCGCAGTTTGACGACCATCGTATCAATATTATTGATACTCCAGGGCACGTAGATTTCACTATCGAAGTAGAGCGTTCTTTACGTGTACTTGATGGTGCGGTAGTTGTTCTTTGTGCTTCATCAGGTGTACAGCCGCAAACTGAGACAGTTTGGCGTCAAGCGAACAAATATGAAGTTCCTCGTATGATCTTCGTAAATAAAATGGATCGCACTGGCGCTGACTTCTTAACGGTTGTTAGTCAGGTGAAATCTCGTCTTGGAGCAACGCCTGTTCCAATTCAGCTACCAATTGGTGCTGAAGACGATTTTAAAGGTGTTATTGACCTCATTAAGATGAAAGCCATTAACTGGAATGCCGAAGATCAAGGCATGACTTTCTCTTATGAGGCCATTCCGGCAGACCTTCTTGAGCTTGCAGAAGAATGGCGCTCTCACTTAGTTGAAAGCGCTGCTGAAGCGTCAGAAGAGCTAATGGATAAATATCTAGAAGGTGAAGACCTGACCGAAGCTGAAATTAAATCAGCGTTACGTCAGCGTACATTAGCAAACGAAATTGTTCCCATGACGTGTGGTAGCGCATTTAAAAATAAAGGTGTTCAAGCTGTGCTTGATGCTGTTATTGAATATATGCCTGCGCCAACACAAGTGAAACAAATCCAAGGTATCATTGAAGATGGTACTGAGGAAGAGCGTCCTGCTGATGACAACGCACCGTTTGCAGCACTTGCTTTTAAGATTGCGACAGACCCGTTCGTTGGCACCTTGACCTTCTTCCGTGTTTACTCTGGTACTGTTAAACAGGGTGACGCGGTATACAATCCAGTTAAAAGTAAGCGTGAGCGACTTGGTCGTATCGTTCAGATGCATTCAAACTCACGTGAAGAGATCAAAGTAGTCTATGCAGGCGACATCGCAGCGGCTATTGGTCTTAAAGACGTAACAACAGGTGAAACACTGTGTGATCCGAACTCTATTATTACGCTTGAGCGTATGGAGTTCCCAGAGCCAGTTATCTCTGTTGCGGTTGAGCCTCGCACAATCGCTGACCAAGACAAGATGGGTATTGCACTAGGTAAACTAGCAGCAGAAGATCCATCTTTCAGAGTACAAACTGACGAAGAATCAGGCCAGACTATTATTTCTGGTATGGGTGAACTTCACCTTGATATCATTGTCGACCGTATGAAACGTGAATTCAGTGTTGAATGTAACGTTGGTAAGCCGCAGGTTGCATACCGTGAAGCTATCCGTTCAACTGTTGAAGTTGAAGGGAAGTTCGTACGTCAATCAGGTGGTCGTGGTCAATATGGTCACGTCTGGCTTAAACTTGAACCGATGGATATTTCGGACAACGACGCCCCAATTTACGAATTCGTTAACGAAGTCGTTGGTGGTGCCGTTCCAAAAGAATACATCCCTGCGGTAGATAAAGGCATCCAAGAGCAAATGGCTCAAGGTGTGCTGGCAGGCTACCCATTACTTGGCGTTAAAGCGACTTTATATGATGGTTCATTCCATGATGTAGACTCGAATGAGATGGCATTTAAAATTGCAGGTTCAATGGCGATGAAGAAAGGGGCGCTTGAAGCAAACCCTGCTCTTCTAGAACCAGTAATGAAGGTTGAAGTTATCACTCCTGAAGCAAACATGGGTGATGTAGTTGGTGACTTAAACCGTCGCCGCGGCATGATCGAAGGCATGGAAGAAGCATTCGGTGGTCTTAAGCAAATTAATGCACAAGTGCCACTTTCTGAAATGTTTGGTTATGCAACTGATCTGCGATCTGCAACACAAGGCCGTGCATCTTACTCTATGGAGTTTTTAAAGTATGCAGAAGCCGCTAAGAATGTTGCAGATGCAATAATTGCAGCTCGCGCTGTTATATGATTTAGCTTGTCTGGCCCAATAGTGGGTCAGGCGTTAATTTCTTTATAGGAATTTTTTAAGATGGCAAAAGAAAAGTTTGAACGCGTAAAACCGCACGTAAACGTTGGTACAATCGGCCACGTTGACCACGGTAAAACTACCCTAACTGCAGCAAT
>NZ_JBRJHH010000022.1:0-35080 GCF_053628915.1 Pseudoalteromonas sp. MBR-15 | reverse complement strand
GAAATTAGAAATTAGAAATTAGAAATTAGAAATTAGAAATTAGAAATTAGAAATTAGAAATTAGAAATTAGAAATTAGAAATTAGAAATTAGAAAGGAAGTTGGCTGGGATACCAGGATTTGAACCTGGGAATGGCAGGATCAAAACCTGCTGCCTTACCGCTTGGCGATATCCCAACGCTAAACTTGAAGAGTTTTAGTTCTACTTAAGAACATGGTGCGGAAGGAGAGACTTGAACTCTCACAACCGAAGTTACTGGAACCTAAATCCAGCGCGTCTACCAATTCCGCCACTCCCGCATCATTAAGTTGCATTTTTATACTCTATACAGAGTTTTTCTTATTCACTCTCTTGGTAGAGAAAGTGGCTGGGATACCAGGATTTGAACCTGGGAATGGCAGGATCAAAACCTGCTGCCTTACCGCTTGGCGATATCCCAACAAAGAAAAAGTTGATAGTTTTGGTTCTTATCAAGAACATGGTGCGGAAGGAGAGACTTGAACTCTCACAACCGAAGTTACTGGAACCTAAATCCAGCGCGTCTACCAATTCCGCCACTCCCGCATTTTGTGTTTAAAAACACTGGTAGTTATTTTTAACTCTTCATTGAGTGCAGTTTAAACTCCTGCAGAGCCATTCTAAAAGAAGAATGGTGGCTAAGACGGGATTTGAACCTGTGACCCCATCATTATGAGTGATGTGCTCTAACCAACTGAGCTACTTAGCCATTGTGGCTGGGATACCAGGATTTGAACCTGGGAATGGCAGGATCAAAACCTGCTGCCTTACCGCTTGGCGATATCCCAACAAAAATTTGATAATTTTAGTTCTTATCAGAACATGGTGCGGAAGGAGAGACTTGAACTCTCACAACTGAAGTTACTGGAACCTAAATCCAGCGCGTCTACCAATTCCGCCACTCCCGCATTTTGTGTTTAAAAAACACTGGTAGTTATTTTTAACTCTTCATTGAGCAACAAAAAGAATGGTGGCTAAGACGGGATTTGAACCTGTGACCCCATCATTATGAGTGATGTGCTCTAACCAACTGAGCTACTTAGCCATCTTTTTTGTTAGCACTTCATCGCTGAGTGCGGGGCGTATTATGCTGATATGACCTAAATCCGTCAACACCTTTTTTGCAAAAAAACGCTTAACAGGGTTTGTTTGCATTAAAATTAAGCTAAGCGGCTAAATTTTATTTAAATTGCTGTTTTTTTGACAGACAAAGACAACACTAAAAGTATATTACGTATTGTTGCTAATAAAAGCCCACTTTTAATCTGTTTGATTTTCATACAAAAATTAAGTGTGTAAATTTAAAAACTATTTTGTTGAGAGTTTTTATAACACATAAACGTATTTACAGTGATAGGAGTAGAATACTATACACAGAGCAAATAGATAAAATGGCTCTGTTTACAGCGCTAAAAATAGCCTGCGCGTCGTGGTGTCAATTCAGAAAACAAAAAAGGCTCGTGATAACGAGCCTTTTAAATAGAGTGTGCTACACAACTTATACGTTAAATAAGAAGTTCATAACATCACCGTCTTTCACGATGTACTCTTTACCTTCTTGACGCATTTTACCTGCTTCTTTCGCACCGCTTTCACCTTTGAACTCAATATAATCATCAAAAGCGATAGTTTGTGCACGGATAAAGCCACGTTCGAAATCAGTATGAATTTTACCTGCCGCTTGTGGTGCTGTTGCGCCGACAGGAATTGTCCATGCACGTACTTCTTTTACGCCTGCTGTGAAGTAGGTTTGTAATTTAAGTAATTCGTACCCGCCACGGATCACTAAGTTAAGGCCCGGCTCTTCAAGACCTAAGTCAGCCATAAACTCAAGCTTGTCTTCTTCTTCAAGCTCAGATAGCTCTGATTCGATAGCCGCACAGACAGGAATAACAACCGCATCTTCTGCAGCTGCGATTTCACGCACTTTGTCGAGGTATGGATTATTTTCAAAACCATCTTCTGCCACGTTTGCGATGTACATTGTTGGTTTAATTGTTAAGAAGTTTAAAGGCTTAATAGCTGCTTTTTCTTCTTTTGTTAGTTCTAAAGAACGTAACGTTAAACCTTCATCAAGGTGTGCTTTTACTTTTTCGAGAACAGCGTTTTGTTCTTTTGCATCTTTATCGCCACCTTTCGCTTTTTTCGCATTACGGAAACTTGCTTTATCAGCGCTGTCCATATCAGCCAGTACTAATTCGGTGTTAATGACATCAATATCGTCAGCAGGGTCGATAGTGCCGGCAACGTGAACGATGTTTTCGTCTTCAAAACAGCGCACTACATGACCGATTGCATCAGTTTCACGAATATTCGCAAGGAACTGGTTACCTAAACCTTCACCTTTTGAAGCGCCTTTTACAAGGCCTGCAATATCAACGAATTCCATCGTTGTTGGTAAAATGCGTTGCGGATTTACGATTTCGGCTAATGCATTTAAGCGTGCATCAGGCACCGGTACCACACCTGTGTTCGGCTCGATGGTACAGAAAGGGAAGTTAGCGGCTTCAATTCCCGCTTTAGTTAGTGCATTAAATAATGTTGATTTACCAACGTTTGGCAAGCCAACGATGCCACATTTAAAACCCATAGTAAGATACCTTGTGTAATTTCATTAAAACGGATTAAGGTTTAAATGAATGTAGTCTGTTTTGTGCTTTTAACACACCATCTTTTGCAAGAATTTCCATACAACGAACTGCCTCATCAATAGCGGCATCCATTTTTTCTTGATCTTCTTTAGCGGCTTTACCAAGTACCCAGCCTGTCACCATTTCTCGGTGACCCGGATGACCAATACCGATACGAAGGCGCATGAAATCTTTTTGGTTTGCCATTTTCGCAATAATATCTTTTAAACCATTGTGACCACCGTGGCCGCCACCTTTTTTTAGTTTAGCAATGCCGGGATCAAGATCCATTTCGTCGTGCGCTACGAGAATGTTCTCAACAGGGATTTTAAAGAAATTAGCGAGACTACTCACCGCCTTACCACTTAAATTCATGTAAGTAGTTGGGATCAGTAATTTAAATTCTTGGCCTTGAATGATCACTTTGCCAGTGAGGCCGTGATATTTAGGATCGTGTTTGAGTGTGCAGTTATAGCGTGCTGCGAGTTCTTCAATGAACCAAGCACCTGCATTATGGCGTGTATTTGCGTATTCGGGGCCTGGATTAGCCAGGCCCACAAGCATTTGAATAGAATTCAAGGTGTGTACACCTTAAAAATTATTCTGCAGCGTCTTCTGAAGCTTCTTCAGCAGGAGCAGCTTTGTTAGCTTTTACAGTAACAATTGACTGATCGTGGTCTGCACCTTTAGCTAGCTCAACAGATGAAACACCTGCAGGTAGTTTAAGGTCTGAAAGGTGGATTGAATCACCTGCAACTAAATCAGCAACGTTAACTTCAACGAACTCAGGAAGTGACTTAGGAAGACACGTGATTTCGATTTCAGTTAATTGGTGAACAACAGTGTTACCTGCTTTAGTTACTTTCTCTTCACCGATGAAGTGTACTGGCACTTTAGTGTGAAGTTTGTGAGAAGCATCTACACGTTGGAAGTCTAAGTGAGTGATCTTAGGCTTGAACGGGTGACGTTGAATATCTTTAAGGATAGCTTCAACTGACTCACCGCCAATGTTTAAAGTAAGGATGTGCGTGTAGAAACCTTCGTCTTCTTGCGCTTTGATCATATCTTTGTGTGCAAGAACGATTGATGCAGCTTCTTTGTCAGCACCGTAAAGGATTGCAGGAACTTTATCTTCACGGCGTAGGCGGCGGCTCGCACCAGTACCTGTTTCTGTACGTAATTCTGCATTGTATGTATAAGTTGACATAATGTCTCCAAAAATTAAAAGTCTTAGGGCCTTTGCGACCAAGGTCCCCAGCCAAAAGGCGCGCTATCATACCACCACTTTGAAGGAAAATAAATAACGACCACAAAAAAAGCACCTAGACGGTGCCTTTTGGCTATCACTGCGTGTTTATTAGTGTTCAAACATCGCTGAGATAGATTCTTCGTTGCTGATACGGCGAATTGTTTCAGCAAGCATATCTGCAAGCGTAAGCACTTTGATTTTATCCAGTGCTTTAAGCTCATCAGACAGTGGAATTGAGTCAGTAACAATCACTTCGTCGATGACCGATTCACGGATGTTTTCAGCTGCGTTGCCAGAAAGTACAGGGTGAGTTGCGTATGCAAATACACGCTTAGCACCATGTTCTTTAAGTGCAGCTGCCGCTTTACACAGTGTCCCGCCTGTGTCGATCATGTCATCTACGATGATACAGTCGCGACCTTCAACGTCACCAATAATGTGCATTACTTGTGAAACGTTAGCTTGTGGACGACGCTTGTCGATGATAGCAAGGTCTGTATCGTTTAATAGCTTCGCGATTGCGCGAGCACGAACAACACCACCGATATCGGGTGAAACAACAACAACGTCATCGAAGTCGCGTTCTTTCATGTCTTCTAATAGCACTGGGCTACCGAATACATTATCAACCGGCACATCGAAGAAACCTTGAATTTGTTCAGCGTGTAAATCAACCGTTAGAACACGGTCAACACCTACACTTGATAGGAAATCTGCAACGACTTTAGCTGTGATTGGTACACGAGCAGAACGTACGCGACGATCTTGACGTGAGTAACCAAAGTATGGGATTACTGCAGTAATACGTCCAGCAGACGCACGACGTAGGGCATCAACCATAACGATAAGTTCCATTAGGTTATCGTTAGTAGGGTTACAGGTTGATTGAACGATGAAAACGTCAGAGCCACGAACATTTTCATTAATTTGAACACTGATCTCACCGTCACTAAAACGGCCAACAACAGCATCGCCTAATTCAATATACAAACGTTTTGCAACTTTTTGAGCTAGCTCAGGTGTTGCGTTACCAGCGAAGAGCTTCATGTCAGGCACGGTAGGGTTCCTCAGGCACTGAATTTTGGGACTAACAGGCTTTGGTAGGCACCAAAGCAGGTTAACTTTTACATTTACTTGTACGTTACTTCATTTCAAAGTGAGCATTTAATGCTGTATGAGCAGGAGAAAGTGTAGCACTAGTTGCTACAAAACCTGTCCACTTTTCTGGCAACTGAGCTAAAACTTGTTCTGCCTCGGCCTGAGTTGAAAACTCAGCAAAGCAGCAAGCGCCCGTACCAGTCATCTTTGACGGAGCGTATTTTAGCAACCACTGGAGGGCTTTTTCAACCTCGGGGCAGAGCTTTTTGACCAAAGGCTCGCAATCATTGCGTAAATTTTCTGTTTGCCAATCAGCTTTTAGCTTGGCTGTGTCGCGTTTTAAATCAGGGTGAGTAAAGATTTCTGCCGTACTCACATGCTCGCCAGGATGCACAACACAGAACCAACCTGGGGTTAATTCAACATTATGTAATTGCTCGCCAATGCCATGCGCAATTGCGGTATGACCATTAATAAATACGGGCACATCAGCGCCAAGCGTGACTCCTAGCTGTGCTAATTCAGCCAATGACAGATTACAGTTCCATAATCTATTGAGTGCCAGTAAGGTGGTTGCCGCATCTGATGAGCCACCACCAACACCGCCGCCCATAGGCAAGCGTTTAACTAAATGAATGTTTACACCTTGCTGGCACTGACAATGTTGTTGCAATAAAAATGCGGCTTTATATATGAGGTTGTCGTGAGTAGGAATGCCTTGTGTGTCACCCGTGACGGTAATTTTACGGTCATCGGTGAGTGAAAACGTTAAGTCGTCACCAAAATTTAAAAACGTGAACAGGGTTTCGAGTTCGTGATAGCCATCCTCACGACGACCATTAATATGTAAAAACAGATTTAGTTTTGCGGGTGCTATTAAGGTGAGTGGAGCGTGCGAAGTTTCTGTCATGATTAATTAAACTGCCAATCATTAAGTTGAATTTTAATACGAATTTGCGGGTTTTTAAGGCTCAGCTTTGTTGGAAGCCAATAGCCATCTTGTTTTATATAATGAGAATAGGTGATTTGCCATTGCTGGCCGTTTTCAGCGTGCCAAATTAGACTTGTTAAGCGATTGAGTTCGTCAAATTGGGTGTGTTCGTTGTTAGCGGTCCCTTTGAGCCATGTCGCCGCGTTATCGAGCGGAATAGTGAAACCTGTCAGCCGGTAAAGTAATAATGAGGCATCGCGGTCTGTGTAAACATCACCGTCGTATTCAATTTCAGCGCCATATGCATTTTGCTTTAACGACAAAATACGGGTACCGATAAAACTGGTTAAGATCATGTCGCTGTGTAACTCGTCGTGTTGCCAATTGACGTTAGCTGATTGTCGTTGCTCTGAACTTATGAAGGCGATTTTTCCTTGTACTTGCCACTTGGCATGGTGATCAAGGCGGGTTTTCCAATCAGGGTAAACGTAGTCAATCGTTGATGTTTTTTGGGCGCAACCACTGATAAATAAAAAAAACATGAATAAAATCAAATATTGTTTAATCAAATGTCGTTCCTTACTTTCCATATTCCGCTGATTTTTGGTAAAATTAACGCCTTTACAGCTGGGCTTAGCAATATTTGGTACATATGACCATCGTAGCACTTGGTATAAATCACAAAACCGCATCCGTAGAATTACGCGAAAAAGTCGCGTTTTCGCCTGAGCAAATGTCTGAGGCGTTACAACAATTAAGTGGCCATGCGCATTTTAATGAAGCGGTTATTGTTTCGACCTGCAACCGAACCGAAATCTATTGTAGCCTTGCTGAGCGTAATTCCCAAACACTGTTGCACTGGTTAGCCAGTTTCCATGGTTTGGATGAACAAGAACTGAGCAGTAACACCTATTATCATGAGGGCGAGCAGGCTATTAATCATTTAATGCGTGTGTCGTGCGGCCTTGATTCCTTGGTATTGGGTGAGCCACAAATTTTGGGGCAAATAAAGCAAGCCTACCATAATGCAAAAACGCATGATGCCATTGGTGTGACATTTGACCGCTTGTTTCAAAAAACGTTCTCGGTAGCAAAGCAAGTTCGCACAGAGACAGACATTGGTGCCAGTGCGGTATCCGTGGCTTATGCTGCTGTTAATTTAGCCAAGCATATTTATGGTAAGTTAGATAAAACCAACGTATTGCTGATTGGGGCAGGTGAGACCATTGAACTGGTGGCTAAACATTTATACCAAAATGATCCGCAAAAAATCACGGTGGCAAACCGCACCATCGAGCGTGCAAAAAGTTTAGCTGTCGAAGTTGACGCTGATGTTATTGCTTTGGCGCAACTACCTGAGCGTCTCCACGATGCCGATATTGTTATTAGTTCTACCGCGAGTACTTTGCCAATTATTGGTAAAGGGGTGGTTGAGCAGGCTTTAAAAAAACGTCGTCACAAGCCCATGCTGTTTATTGATATTGCTGTCCCTCGGGATATTGAGAGCCAAGTAGGCGAATTAGATGCGGCCTATTTGTATTCAGTAGATGACTTACAAGCGATAGTGAGCGAGAATATCGCCGCGCGCGAACAAGCGGCGCAGCAAGCGCAAATAATTATTGATGCGCGCACCAATGAATTTGTCATGTGGCTGCGCTCTCTCGATTCGGTCGATATTATTCGTCTGTATCGAAATGATGTACAAGATATTAAATCAGAACTTGTCGAAAAAGCACTTGGCCAGCTGCAAGCAGGCAAAGACGCAGAAAAAGTGATACTCGAGTTGGCAAACAAACTGACCAACCGCTTGATGCACGCACCTACCCGTGCTATTCAAGATGCGGCTAAAAATGGTGAAGCCGCTGAGTTAAGTCAATTAAAGAAAATGTTAGGTATTGATCAGGAATAGCCGTTAAATGAAAGAGTCTGTTTATAGAAAGTTAGAAACCTTAGTCGAGCGTTATGAGGAAGTGCAAGCGCTGCTAAGCGACCCCTCTGTGATCAGCGATCAAAATCGCTTTCGTGCCTTATCTAAAGAATATTCAGAATTAGAAGAAATTGTTAAAGCGTTTTTAGCGTACCAGCAAGCACAAGATGATGTCGCTGCAGCAGAAGAAATGCTAAAAGACTCTGATCCTGAGATGCGCGAAATGGCGCAAGAAGAATATAAAGAAGCAAAAGCACAAATTATTGCATTAGAAGATGAAATTCAGATCTTAATGCTACCAAAAGATCCGAAAGACAATAACAACGTCTTTTTAGAAGTGCGCGCAGGCACGGGGGGCGATGAAGCCGCTATTTTTGCGGGCGATTTATTCCGCATGTACAGCCGCTACGCAGAAACGAAAAAGTGGAAAGTCGAAATAGTGAGCACCAACGAAGGTGAGCACGGTGGCTATAAAGAAGTTATCGCACATATTTCGGGTGAAGGCGTGTACGGCCAGCTTAAGTTTGAATCAGGGGCGCACCGTGTTCAACGTGTACCAGAAACTGAGTCGCAAGGCCGTGTTCATACCTCGGCGTGTACCGTTGCGGTTATGGCAGAAGTGCCTGAGGCAGAGGCTATCGAAATTAACCCTGCGGATATTAAAGTCGATACATTCCGTGCGTCGGGTGCCGGTGGTCAGCACGTAAATAAAACTGACTCAGCAATTCGTATTACCCACCTTCCAACGGGTGTGGTCGTTGAATGTCAGGATGAGCGTTCACAACATAAAAACCGTGCGAAAGCGATGTCGGTACTTGGTGCACGTTTACAACAAGCTGAAGATGAAAAACGCCAAGCGGCTGAAGCATCAGAGCGTCGTAATTTAGTGGGCAGTGGTGACCGTTCAGAGCGTATTCGTACTTATAATTACCCGCAAGGTCGTATTACTGATCACCGTATTAATTTAACACTGTATCGTTTAAATGAAGTTGTTGCAGGTGATTTAGGCTGTGTTATCGAGCCCCTAATGCAAGAACACCAAGCTGATTTACTTGCTGCGATGGGCGATGAATAATCGTGCCACAAAGCATAGAACAAGCACTGATTGCTGCGACGGCGTTATTAACGCCTAGCAGCGACAGCGCGAAACTAGACGCGCAAGTCCTGCTACTTTCTATTCTCGACAAACCCCGTAGTTACTTATTTAGTTGGCCTGAAAAACACCTAACGGAACAGCAAGAAGCTGAGTTTAATCATGCATGCCAGCGTCGCTTGCAAGGTGAACCTGTCGCGCATATCACCGGCATTAGAGAATTCTGGAGTTTGCCACTAAAGGTGAATGCCACTACTTTGATACCTCGTCCTGATACGGAAACGCTGGTTGAGTATGCGTTGGGGCTTGAATTACCCCATGCTGCAAACGTGCTCGATTTAGGAACCGGGACGGGGGCAATTGCGCTTGCACTGGCCAGTGAAATGCCCAATTGGCAAGTATTAGGGGTTGATAGAGTACCCGAAGCCGTTGCGCTTGCTAACGAGAATCAACAACGACTTAATATTAACAACGCCACTTTTGCTTTAAGTAATTGGTTTAGCGCTGTAAACCATAAAAAGTTTGATCTGATTGTTAGTAACCCGCCGTACATTGAATACGATGATGAACATTTGAGCCAAGGTGACGTGCGTTTTGAGCCCTTGTCAGCCTTGGTGGCTGATGATGATGGCATGGCTGATATTAAGCAAATAATTACAATGGCACGTGACTATTTAGCAACAAATGGCTATCTTTTAATTGAACATGGCTACCAACAAAGTGTTAAAGTTCAAGAATTTTTTGCACAAATGTCGTATAGCCATATACTTACAGTTAAAGATCTTGGCGGTAATGACCGTGTAACGTTAGCACAATGGCCTAAATAAAATAACAGAACACTGTGCGCATATAGCCTTTGAGGGTCCCAAAAAATGGATGATTTTTTGTTTTCGGATGAAGCACTTGATGATGTATCAGAAGTGGTTCAGGGTAGTTGGAAAGTCATCGTCGTTGATGACGAACCAGAAGTACATGCCGTAACAAAGCTTGCGCTCAGTGACTTTGAATTCCAAGACAAACGTCTTGAATTTATTAGTGCTTACTCAGGTGAAGAGGCAAAGCAATTAATAGAGCAGCACCCAGATGCAGCCATCGTATTACTCGATGTAGTAATGGAAACCGATGATGCTGGCCTGCGGGTTGCAAAATATATTCGTGAAACTGCAAAGAACAATCATATTCGTATTATTCTTCGTACAGGCCAACCCGGTCAGGCACCGGAAAGACAAGTAATCGTTAATTATGATATTAACGATTACAAATCTAAGACAGAGCTGACAGCACAAAAGCTCTTTACAGTGGTGATGTCGAGTTTGCGTTCGTATCGCGATATCTTATCCATAGAGCAATCACGCCAAGGCCTTGAAAAAATTATAAAAGCATCGCGTGATATTTTTTCTACTCATTCATTAGAGCACTTTATTGAAGGGGTGATGCAACAACTCACCTCATTGCTCGGTACAGTAGAGCAAGCCGTGTATGCTACGAGTCTGGTGGCAAGTAACCCGCTCGATAACCAGAAAAAGCTCGTTGTATTCTCAGGTAAAGGTGAGTTTGAACGCAGCGAAGGCAAAGCGATTGAAGAGGTGCTCAATGAAGAGCAGCTACAAGCTTGTCAGGAAGCGCTAAGAGAAAAAACCATCGTTTACCGTGAAAACTACCTATTTGCGTATTGCAGCAGTGAATACAATCATAATTCTATGCTGTTTATTTCGGGTATTCCAAAGCACTTATCCGATACACAGCGCCACCTCATCGAGATATTTTCACAAAACGTGCAACTTGCTTATGAAAACGTTCAGCTTCAGGCTGAAATAGAAGCAACTCAACAAGAACTGGTGTTTAGATTAAGTGAAGCGCTTGAACAACGCTCTACCGAAACAGGAAACCATGTAAAACGTGTGTCGCACATTTGCTACGAATTGGCTGTGGGCTATGGATTACCAAAGCGCGAAGCTGAATTAATTCGACATGCAGCTCCTCTTCATGATGTTGGAAAGGTTGGGATACCCGACGCTATTCTCAATAAACCAGGGCCACTAAGCGATGAAGAGTGGGCAATCATGAAACAACATGCAGAAAAGGGGCATCGAATATTAAAAGACTCGTCACGTGATATTGTTAACACAGGGGCTGTTATTGCGTTATCTCACCATGAGCGTTGGGATGGCACAGGCTATCCTGCAGGCTTAAAAGGGGACGATATCCCGATTGCTGGGCGCATTGTTGCACTGGCCGACGTGTTTGATGCACTACGACACAAGCGTTGTTACAAAGAGCCTTGGTCTCTTGAAGATGTTGTAAAAGAGATAAACGCTCAGCAAGGAAAACAGTTTGATCCAAAGTTAATAGATGTGTTTAATCAACGCATTAAAGAAATAGAAGACGTACTTGTACGTTACCCAGATTAATGACAATTAGAATTGAGGCATATGGATTATTTAGCAGTTAAACACACTCACATGTTACTCGCTGTGTTGAGTATCATTTTATTTTACGTTCGCTCTTTTTCGCGATTAAAAACAGCCACATTAGCAAAGAATAAAATCGTTTTTATTGGCAGTCATAGTATCGACACGTTGTTGTTGGTTTCTGCTATTGCATTGATTGTAATGGCTGGGTTTAACCCGCTAGAGCAGTCGTGGTTGCTTGAAAAAATTATTTTAGTAATTGCCTATATCGCTTTAGGAATTGTTGCAGCCAGACAAAGCTCACAATCGGCACGTGTCATTTTACTTGTGGTGACAACCTTCATTTTACTTGCGATTGGTTATCTCGCCTCTGCAAAGAACGCTTTTATCCTGTAAACATTGAAACGCGGTATATCGACTGTTAACCGTTATACCGCTGCTCACTTTCTCTTTTCAAGATTGGCAACTGACGCTAAAAGTAGGTAAACTAGCCTCTCGTTTTCGAAAGAGATGTTGCAGTATAAATGACCACCCCTTGGTTTGAAGATCACAATGAATCCTATCAAGATGAGGCCTTTGACGCATTTTCTTCAAACGTGCTTTATCGTTGTATCGATGCTGAATTAACGTGGGACACACAGGTAGATTTAACTGCTTGTTATGACACATTAAATGAGTTTGAAGATACCGTATCAGCACTTTGTACTGAATTTAAAGAGCCACACGAGCGTCTAGATAAACTTCTTGATACCTTTTATCAGCAATGGTTGTTCAGTGCCTCAAGCCTAAAAGTGCCTGAGTACACGTTAAACAGCTTTAGCTACACCATTACGATGCGTAGTGGTACACAAACCACACTGGCGATATTACTTTGTCACTTATTACAGCACGCTGAATTTGATGCCACAGTGACTTTAAGTCAAGGTGAAGTTCATATTCATGTCGCAATAAGCGAAGAAGAGGGCTATTTAATTGAGCCAAGTACGGGCCAGCAAAGTTGGTATATTACCCCCGAAAATGCCTGTGAAGAGAATGGTGATGAACAAGAACCACTTGAGCTAATTTTTGAAGAAGAGCTTTATAAGCTGTATTTAGCACAGCAAAAGTGGTCGTTTATCAGCGAGAGCAAGTTTGGTCATGCCCTTCATTGCGTTGACATGTTAATGGAACTACTCGGTGATGACCCCTATGAACGCCGTGACCGAGGGTACCTGCTTAATCAATTAGATTGCCCTAAAATGGCCCGTGACGATTTGCAGTATTTTATTAATGAATGCCCAGATGATCCGGCCATAGAGATTATTCAGCATCAAATTGCTGAAATCGAAGATAACAATAATACACACCACTAAATTAAAGGAACATTTATGACTGACGCCCACAGTGCGCTTATTACCAATGACGCAGTCGTACTTGGTTTGCTTGCCGTTATTTTGGGGTTTATCTTTAAAACCTCACACAGTAATAATGCGGCATGCCGAAAATTTTATAAATATGTACCCGCACTCCTGCTGTGCTACTTTTTACCCTCGTTATTAAATACTTTTGGGATTGTTGATGGTCACTCGTCGAATGTTTATTTTGTAGCATCTCGCTACTTATTACCGGCTTGTTTAATTCTGTTAACCATCAGCATTGATTTAAAAGCCATTTTAAACCTTGGTCCGAAAGCGTTAATCATGTTCTTAACCGGTACCATGGGGATTGTGATTGGGGGTCCGTTAGCGATTTTAGTGATGAGCGCGGTCTACCCTGAAGCCGTTGGTGGTCATGGCCCCGATGCGGTTTGGCGCGGCATGACAACTATCGCAGGTAGCTGGATAGGCGGGGGCGCTAATCAGGCCTCAATGAAAGAAATGTTTGAAGTTGGTGGGGATATTTTCTCGGCAATGGTAACGGTTGATGTCATTGTGGCTAACTTATGGATGGCTGTACTGTTACTGATGGCTGCTAATCACAAAGCCATTGATGCCAAAACCGGGGCAGACACCCGTGCAATTGAAGAGCTTAAAGAGCGTGTTGAAGCCTATCATGCTGAACATGCACGTATGCCCACACTTAATGATTACATGACCATTATTGCGATTGCCTTTGGTATAACGGGCTTGGCGCATTTTTGTGCGGACTTTTTAGGGCCGTATTTTGGCGCTAACTTCCCATGGGCACAAGAATATAGTTTAAACAGTAAGTTCTTTTGGCTAATTGTAATTTCGACGACAATCGGGATTAGTTTATCGTTTACTAAAGTACGTCATATCGAAGCATTTGGTGCATCAAAAGTGGCTTCAAGCTTCTTATATATTTTGGTGGCATCAATTGGTCTTCACATGAATATTACGGCTATTTTTGATTCGCCAATGTACTTTGTTTTGGGTGTGATCTGGATGTTGACACACGCAAGCTTAATGCTGATTGTAGCGAAATTAATTAAAGCGCCTTTATTTTATATGGCCGTTGGGTCTCAAGCGAATGTAGGCGGGGCAGCATCAGCGCCCGTAGTTGCCTCAGCGTTTCATCCATCACTTGCCCCTGTTGGTGTTTTACTGGCAGTTTTGGGCTATGGTGTCGGAACCTATATGGCATATATTTGTGGATTAATGCTGCAAGCTGTTGCACCTTAAGGAATAAAAAATGAACAACCAGTTAATTAAAATCAACGAGATTGAATTAGCGAACGACAAACCCTTTGTGTTGTTTGGTGGTATGAACGTGCTTGAGTCTCGCGACCTAGCAATGCGCATTGCTGAGCACTACGTCGAAGTAACCTCGAAGCTAAATATCCCGTATGTTTTTAAAGCGTCATTTGATAAAGCAAATCGCTCATCAATTAACTCTTATCGTGGCCCGGGGATGGAAGAAGGGTTAAGAATCTTCGAAGAAATTAAAACAACGTTTAACGTGCCACTCATCACCGACGTGCATGAGCCACATCAAGCTGCGCCAGTGGCAGAGGTAGTTGATGTTATTCAATTACCTGCTTTCTTAGCACGCCAAACTGATTTAGTTGTCGCGATGGCGAAAACAGGCGCAATTATTAACGTGAAAAAACCACAGTTTTTAGCACCGCACGAAATGCGTCATATCATTAAGAAATTTAATGAAGCAGGCAACAATAATGTGGCGCTGTGTGAGCGTGGTACAAGTTTTGGTTACAATAACCTTGTTGTTGATATGCTTGGTATGGATGACATGAAGCCAATGGCTCCGGTTATTTTTGATGCAACGCATGCGTTACAACGCCCGGGTGGCCGTGCTGATTCGGCTGATGGTCGTCGTGCGCAAGCGGCAGAGCTTGCTCGCAGTGGTATGGCATTAGGTATTGCGGGTCTGTTTATTGAGGCGCATCCTAACCCTAACGAAGCAAAATGTGATGGCCCTTGCGCCCTTGCACTAAGTAAGCTTGAAGGGTATTTAACACAAATGAAAGCGGTTGATGATTTAATTAAAAGCTTTGCACCGTTAGACACCAGCGCAAGCGATTTATAGAATACTCAGTATTAATGAGTATTTAATGACGAAAAAGGCGACCAAGGTCGCCTTTTTTTATTTGTATCGCTATAATCGACGCATAAGAAAAACTAATTCTAAGCTTGGTGTTTATGTCTCGTCGTGTCCCTCCCTTAAATGCACTAAAAGCGTTCGAAGCTGCAGCGCGTCACTTGAGTTTTACCAAAGCAGCTGAAGAGCTGTATGTGACACAAGCCGCGGTCAGCCACCAAATTAAAACGCTGGAAGAGCATTTAGGCCTTAAATTATTTCTTCGTAAAAATCGTTCGCTATTATTAACGGAAGAAGGGCAAGGGTACTTTCTCGATATTAAAGAGATATTTACTCAGCTGATTGATGCCACTGAAAAGTTATTAGCACGCGGGGCAAAAGGGTCTTTAACGGTTAGTTTAACGCCCAGTTTTGCTATTCAATGGTTGGTGCCAAGGCTTAGTTTATTTAATGAGTTACACCCTGAAATCGATGTGCGAATAAAAGCACAAGACCAAGACGAAAATTCATTGTCTGATGATGTAGACATTGCCATTTACTATGGTCGTGGTCATTGGAGTGGCGTACAAACTTACAAGTTACACACAGAATACCTTGTGCCGTTATGCAGTCCCATGCTGCTAACAGGGCCTAAGCCTTTAAATCAGCCGAGTGATTTGGCTAACCATACTCTGTTGCATGACACAACGCGTAAAAATTGGAAAACGTGGATGAAAACAGCCGGAGTGCGTAATGTCCAAGTAAACCAAGGTCCTATTTTTAGTCACTCATCAATGGTGCTCCAAGCGGCAGTGCATGGTCAAGGCGTGGCAATTGGGAATAGTGTCTTAGCAAAACCCGATATTGATGCGGGGCGCTTAGTGATTCCGTTTAATCACTCATTAGAAAGTAAAAATGCCTATTATTTAGTGATACGCGAATCGCAAACAGAACTGGGAAAAATAGTTTCTTTCAAAGACTGGATGCTGAGCTTAGTTGAACAAGAACAAGAGTATTAACATGTTACAGTGGTTTAAAAGTGCAACGGGTGATGCCCGTGCACAGTTTATATTTGCTCATGGCGCAGGGGCGGGAAGTGACTCAGCGTTCATGCAAAATATGGCAACGTTAATTAGCCAGCATCAGATTGATGTGGCGTTATTTGACTTTCAGTATATGCAAATCGCAAAACAGACCAATAAACGCAGGCCCCCAGATCGTGCCCCTAAGCTGCTGGCTTATTTTGCTGAAGTGTTAGCGCATCGTCAGCCAGATTTACCTGTAGTTATTGGCGGAAAGTCGATGGGCGGTAGAATGGCTTCTATGCTTTGCACACAAGAGGACGCTGTAGAGGTTGCTGGTGTTGTTGCGTTTGGCTACCCGTTTCACCCTCCCGGAAAACCCGATAAGCTTCGTATCGATCACTTCATCGATATGCCATGCCCCTTTTTAGTACTTCAAGGTGAACGAGATACTTTTGGTAATCAGCAAGAATTAGCCGAGCTTGAAATGAATAATCCGCCAGAAATTAGCTGGCTAAAAGACGGTGATCATTCATTAAAACCGCGTAAGAAAAGTGGGTTAACTGAAGACGATAACTTACAACACGCTGCGAATCTTGCGGCCCAATTTATACTTAAGTTGATTGATGGAGATTCACAATGATCAAATTTTATTTAATCGCGGGGAGTCTGTTTTGCATGCTGTCGGTTGTGCTAGGCGCGTTTGCTGCGCATGGTTTAAAAAGCCGCGTATCGGACTATGCATTAGGTATTTTTAAAACAGCTGCAGAATATCAAATGGTGCACGGCTTGGGCTTAATCGCCATCGCGATTTTAATTAAGTGGGGAATGAACTTAAGTTGGGCTGGTGGCTTTTTTATCGCTGGTATTTTGTTATTTAGTGGCAGCCTATATTTACTCGCATTAACAGGTGCGAAATGGCTTGGTCCAATCACACCCCTAGGCGGTGTGTGCTTTATTATTGGTTGGACTATTTTATTAGTTCAAGCCGCACGGTATAAATTTTAAGGGTTATCTATGTCGAGTGTTGTTATTTATTGTCGCAGTGGGTTTGAAAGCGACGCTGCCGCTGAAATCACTTTTCAGGCTGCGGAACAAGGGTTTGCGGGCTATGTAAAAACGAAGCCGAACACTGGAATTGTCGTCTATGAATGTTTTGATCCGAGCCATGGCGATGAAATCATAAAAAAAATAGATTTCAAAAACATGGTCTTTGCCCGCCAATGGTTTACCGGTACTTTAGTCGATAATATGCCGCTTGAAGACAGGGTCAGTGCGATTGTGAATGCAACCGTTGATTTTCCATCCTGTGGTGACTTACGAGTTGAAACCCCAGATACCAATGAAGGTAAAGAGTTGTCTAAATTTTGTAAAAAGATTTCGACACCGCTAAAAAAAGCCCTCGAAAAACGCGCGACGGTTACGCGTGAACTTGCTGATAAAAAGCCTGTGCTGCATGTACTCTTTTTAAGTAATGACACTGCGTATGTAGGGTATTCGTATACTTTTAATAACTCGCCATTTTTTATGGGTATCCCACGCCTGCGTATGCCAAATGACGCACCAAGCCGTTCAACTCTTAAACTTGATGAAGCGTTTAATGTGTTTATTCCGCCTCATGAAGCCGAAGACCGTTTGCAGCCAGGAATGCGAGGCGTTGATTTAGGGGCGTGTCCGGGTGGTTGGACATACCAATTGGTTCGTCGTGGTATGTTTGTTAGTGCCATAGATAACGGCCCAATGAACGATGATTTAATGGAAACCGGACAAGTAAAACATTTCCGTGTTGATGGCTTTAAATACCGTCCTGAAAAGCGAAATATTCATTGGTTAGTATGTGATATGGTGGAAAAGCCAGCAAAAGTT
Organism: Pseudoalteromonas sp. MBR-15; assembly: GCF_053628915.1. Classification (NCBI taxonomy): domain Bacteria; kingdom Pseudomonadati; phylum Pseudomonadota; class Gammaproteobacteria; order Alteromonadales; family Pseudoalteromonadaceae; genus Pseudoalteromonas; species Pseudoalteromonas sp. MBR-15. Next base: position 17,358 of record NZ_JBRJHH010000022.1, on the reverse strand, counting down.
ACTAATCTTATGATTGATTGGGCCGTGAATGCGTACGCAAAAGAGCTTATTTTTAATCTTAAACTGCCAATGAAAAAACGCTTCGACAGTGTTTATGAATGTTTAAAGATGATTAAGGAAGAGCTTGAAAAATACGGCGTTAGTTATGAGCTTCAGGCAAAACATTTATACCATGACCGTGAAGAGGTTACGGTTCATTTAAATGTCACAAAGGTGCCGCAAAGCCTATACAGTTAAATAGAGGATAGCAAAATGGGGAATAGAATAGTAACGGTTTGGTTGTGTATTTTATTCCTTATTTTCTTAACCGCGTGTGGGGGCGGAGGCGGCAGCGATGAGCCTGCATCTGCCAGCAACCAAGCGCCACAAGTCACGGTGTCGGGCAATAGCCAAGTTAATGAACTTTCAACACTGACAGTTTCGGCATCAGCAAGTGATTCAGATGGCACTATTAGCCGCTTTACATGGCAGCAAACAAGCGGCCCTACAGTCAGTATAACCAGCAGTAATGAGCAACTCACTGTTGCTATTCCCGCCGTAAACGAAAATACCCCCATCAGTTTTTCAGTCACCGTGACTGATAATCAAGGTGCGACAGCCAGTGCCTCGTATACAGCGACCATTATTAATGTTAACCAAGCACCGAGTATCGTTGTACAAGGCCCACAAACCTCTCCCTCTAGCAATATAATAACACTCAGTGCAAATGCCACCGATGTTGACGGTGAAGTCCTGAGTTATAACTGGAGTCAAACAGCTGGGCCAAGTGTGGCATTTAGTAATGGCAGTAGTGAAATCAGTTTTACGACCCCTTCAGTGAGCAGTAATACAGAATTGGCATTTACTGTGCGCGTGACAGATAACTTTGGTGAGCAAACAAGCACAGATTTTAGTGTTGTGGTCAGTGCCAATATTGCTCCTACAGTATCAATTTCTGGGCAGCAAACAATCCGAGAAGGGGTGGAGGGCACATTAAGTGCGGTTGCCGTTGATAGCGATGGCAGCATTACAAATTACAGTTGGAGCCAAGTATCAGGCCCTACAACTTCATTTACTGCCAGTGGTAGCGAATTGATGTTTACAGCCCCTGAAGTCGATGCAGATAGCGGTGTGCGTTTTCAAGTCATTGTTACAGATAACGACGGGGCTACACGCTTGGCCGAATATGATGTCGTGATTGAAAATTTTGTAAATGTAGCCCCTGTGATTACGGCTGACCCTATTGCCAATATTACTGAGCTCACTGAGGCGTCAATCAGTGTGATTGTGACCGACACTGATGGCACAGTCAGTGAAATTGCGTGGCAGCAACAAAGTGGACCCACACTAAACTTTGTTCAAAATGGCCAAGCAATTAGTTTTACAGCCCCCGAAGTGTCTGTAAATAGTGAGGTCGTATTGTTAGTCACGGCAACCGATGACATGGGGGCGATATCATCGTTAACGCTGACGTTTACGATTGTGCATGTAAACAAAGCGCCCACTATTGACACTATTGCCTTTACTACGGAGTTTAATCAACCGAGGGATTTCACGGTTAACGTAAGTGATGCTGACGATGATGAGTTATCGGTTACTTTTGCCAGTGACATTGGGGGAGCAACCATCACTACGCTCAATGCGACACGTTTTAATTACCAATATCAGCCAGCAGAAAATAGTATTGCTCAAGCCCCCTTCAAAGTGACCGTATCAGATGGTGTTGACAGTAACGAGGCGACAGTCAGCGTTACAATCACAGACACAACAGCAGCCACTGTCGTGAATGTGAGCCCACAGGATAACAGTCAGGCGGTGAGTGCAAACGCGCGTATCTCATTTTCGTTATCTGACGTAATGAAGACCACAAGCTTATCGTTTAATGAAAATGAAGGGGTGTGTACTGGCTCAGTGCAATTATCAGCAGATAACTTTAACAGTTGTTTAGCGCTTAGCTCACTGGTCTTATCAGGCCCAGAAGCGAATACCAGTGAATACTTTAACGGTGCTGAATTTACGGCTGCTTTGAGTGAGTCAACACAATATCAATTAAGGCTGACCAGTGACTTAGTTAATTTTGCCGATACGCCCGTGTCTGCGCAGGTTATTACAACATTTACGACGGGCAGCGAAGATTTAAAAATCACCGAGGTGGTGGCGATTCGATTTACGAACGACACCCCATGGTTTGAACTTTACAATGGCACTAACAGTGATGTGAATTTGGTTGATTACAGCGTCAGGGTTAAGAGTCGTGATAGCGCGGATAATAGCGTTGCGGCTTCTACGATTTTTACTCTACCTAATCAAATTCTTGCTGCCGGTGAGTATGTGATTATTCACAGTCGCTTTGGGGATTCATTATTTTATGATGCTGCTGATCAGAATAAATACATTGCCTTTATTGGAGACATTGGCTCCACTGTTCGCCCTTATTGGTTTTTGAATGGGTTTATTGAATTACTGACGAGCGATCAAGCTCAAACTATTGACTTTGTTCGCTTTGGAAATGATACAACGGAACCGACATCGGTGGGTCAATGGCAAACGGGAGCGGCACCCACAATCTTGAACTTTACGGGCTCAAGTATCAAGCGTGACCAGAGCAGCACAGATACGAATAGTGCCACCGACTGGACATACAGCACCTTTACCACTCCTGGAGGGGTCAATGATATCACGTGTTCGTTAGATGAAGACGAAGACGGTATTCCTGATTGCTCAGAGCAACCAGGCTCAACATTTGCTGGATTACCACTTTATGATTGGGGAGCCAGAGCAAATCAAAAAGATATCTTTATTGAAGTAGATTACATGGACAGCAGTGATGCAGGCATTACACCTCACAGGACGGCGCTTGAAAAAGTGGCATCGTCATTCGCTGCAGAAAACATCGTGCTGCATTTTGATGTGGGTGATTTGTTTCACCAAGCTGAGGGGGTATCACCTGCTGATCATGATTTAGGTGGCGGTGACCGTGTTATCTTTAGGCAATATACACCGTATAGCTTTAACCAAGGCGTTGAGAGTTTATTTCATTATAAAATGGCTAATTTCGATATGCGCCGTAAACCGATTTTTCATTACATGTTAATGGCGAATAGCCGCAATGTCGATGGCAGTGCAGGGTCATCTGGCGTTGCAGAAATTAACGGTAACGATTTAATGATAAGCCTTGGTAACTGGGGCTTGTCGTTGGACAATCAAATCTCAACCAATTTAGCCTATAACTACCAGGCTGCGACAATCATGCATGAACTGGGTCATAATTTAGGGCTTGACCATGGCGGTAATAATGCCGTGAACTATAAGCCGAACCATCTAAGTATTATGAATTATCTTTATCAATTACGCGGTTTAGCGACAATAGGAAATAATGAAGGTGACCGTTATTATTCAAGTCGTTATAGAAACAACCCAAATTGTGGTGTGCAAACAGCCGACCTTATCAATGGCCCACAAGGGTCGCCCGATAACTTTGTGATGTCGTTTTCTCATGGTTTGGGAAATGCACTCGACGAAGCAAATATTAATGAAGCAAATGGCTTGGGCTACCCAGGTTCCACTGCAATAGACTATAACTGTAATTTAGATCTTACTGAAACCTTAAGCCAAGACACCAATGGCGATAGTAACATTGCAACGTTGAGTGATGTTGATGAGTGGAGCCTTATTGAGCTGCGCTTTTATACCTTTTTCTCGGGTAACCGTTTAGGAATTAATACTGTTCAAAATGATCAATCAGAAGTGTCTCAAGCGCCTGTTCAACACATCATTGAAGAGCAAGCTCCTCCACGTTATTTATTAGAAGAGATCAAAGCAGTAAGAACATCACAAGTTGAAAACCCATGAAGTCCTTCGTGTATATAAGTGTGATGTTCGCGCTCTGTGGCTGCAAGCCTGCTGCAGATTCTGCATGGCAAATGTCATCAAGACTTAGCTTTGATGGTTACCCGATTAATTGGCAAGCAGAATCAATAAAAGGGTGTGAACAATGTGAGTTTAAAAAAGAGCGTCTGTTGGAGCCCGATGGTGTCAGTGATGTTATTACTGTTTTTCAGCAAGGGCAGTGGCGTGCAGAGCACCGACAATCTCATCAAGCTCGTATTGTCTTTGAAAATGGCGCGCATTTTTTACTTGTTAAAACACGGGATGATGGCTTATTAGAATTAGAAAACAAGCACGCTGAACTTAAAATAATTACCAAGCTTGCACAACCGTTCACAGTCAATATCGGCGAAAATACGTATGATGCGGTTATTAGTAAATTTGAAGAACCGCGTTCTGATTTAGGTCTTTCAGACCCTTTACCGGTTAAACTCGATTACACGGTACTAAAAAGCCAATAGTGTCACTATTGGCTTAATGGCTTTTAAGATTTAACGGCGGTATTTACTGCGGTAATTATCAACCCATAAACGGGTGCCTCCGCAGACTGCAACAGGCATCACAATTAAATTAACAAAGGGGATTGCTGTAAGCACCATAACGGCAAGGCCAAAACCATAAGAGAGAGTTTGTTTTTCTTTTAAATCATCTTTCATATCATTAAAGCTGACTTTGTGATTGTCAAATGCGTAATCCTCATATTGAACGGCATACATCCAACACGTAAACAACACCCATAAGAGCTGACCAATAACAGGTAAAATCCATAGCAAGATAAAAAAGCCAATTGCTCTTGGTAAGTAATAGCAGAGTTTTGTCCATTCACGACCAAGCATTCGTGGCACATCTTTCATGGTATCAAGTAGCCCATCATCATTGACTTTTTGACCCGTCAAAAATAGCTCGACTTTTTCACTCAGCAAGCCATTAAAGGGGGCGGCAATAAAATTGGTGATGACGGTGAACAACATACTGTAGCTAAATAAAATCACTAATACGGCAATAGGCCACATTAACCATTCAAGCCAACTAAGCCACTCTGGTAACAGCGAGTTTAAATAGGCAAAGCCATCGGTAAGCCAGCCGTATAAAAAGAACAGTGAGCTGCCAAAAAGTACGATGTTGATTAATAAAGGAATAAGTACAAAACGTTTTAACCCTTTTTGGCTAATTAATTTAAAGCCAGAAAAGAAGTATTCCATACCTTGAGTAAACTGCACGCGATAACCTCTCATTATTACTTCGTGTTTGCAGTATATGATTTTCACTGTATTTGAACAGCCTTTTTCCGTAACAAAGTGTTTTTTCAGTTACATAGCAAGGAACTACACGGTAGTATGGTAGTCATACGTACCGATAAGAACGAATAATGAAAACAGCACTAGAGGATCAGACGATGATCCGATATTATTGTTAACAGAATTAACAAAAATGACATATTCAAGATGGGAGTTTTATGCAGTTAGTCGATTTAAATCCACATGATCCTGAAGTAGTACACGTGTTTTCTGATATAGACCGACTTATAAACTCTTTATATCCAGTTGCAACCGCACAATCATTAAGCGTCGAAGAATTAGCAGAACCTAACGTGTATGCAATTGGCTTAAAAAACGAGGATGGTATTGTTGCCTGCGGTGCTATTGTGATGCAAGAAGGGAATCCGCCTTATGGCGAAATTCGCCGTTTGTATGTAAAACCAAGCTATCGAGGTAAAGGGTTATCACGTCGTATTATGCAAATTTTACTGCATCATGCGGGAGAGCAACAAATTCCCCTTATTCGCTTGGAAACAGGCCCTAAGCAAACAGAATCAATTAGTTTGTATGAGAACTTGGGGTTTCATCGTTGTGGGCCGTTTGGTAATTACACTGAAAACCCACAAAGTTTATTCATGGAATTAGGGCTTAATCAATAACGAGTTAACCTAATCACATTATTTATGGGGTTATTGTTATAGTTAAATTATGTGCGCGTCTGTTTGGCTTTTTGTCGCTTATTGTACTCAGTGCATGTGGCGATACTAAACAGTCAGACACGGTGCGTGTATCCCCCGAGCAACGTAATAAACATAGCCCTTCTGACCTTGTTGTTGGCAGTAATACCTTTTATTTCAATTCATGCCATTCGGTAACCGGTGTTTTTAATGACAAGGGTGAAATTACCTCGCGAATTATATTGAAAATACCGCCTCGCTTTTTGAGTACTTGCTCCAGTTCAACTGAAAACCCGCGCCAGTTAGAGTTTGATGGCACCTACCTGATTGTTAAACTCTGTCGTGTTGCCTTTGGTGCCGGAGGATGTGGGGTTGAAAAATACAGAAGTAAAGACTTTGAACATTGGCAAGAGTATATCGGTATCACGTGGCGTAATGGTGAGCAATATGAAGCGTGGCGACAGTTAGGGTCTTCCTCTGCAAAGGCTGACGAAATTATTCACGTTAAGAACTGAGAACGCCACGCACTAAACACGTTATTAAATACGCTGATTCTTCAGCCAATGTAATCTACAACTTAATCAGTTTCTCACATCAAAAATCACTCGTTACGAGTAAAAATACTTGTTGGACTTAAGTCACTATTTTTCTTTTAATGCGCGGCAATACCCTTGCCGATTTTGGCACCATTAAATAAAAGAGAAAGATAGATGAAAGAGACAACATCACTAGAACAAGCTCGCACGAGCTACAATGTTCGTCATTGGAGCCAAGGATTCTTTGGTATAAATGATCAAGGTGATGTGTATGTTGCGCCAAAGGCCCATGCCCCAGAGCAAACCATTGCACTTATCGATATAGCACAGCAACTACAAGACAAAGGTTTAAGTTTGCCGGCGCTTGTACGTTTTCCTCAAATTTTACATCACCGTGTACACAGCCTGTGTCAGGCATTCAATACGGCGATTGAAAACTATGGTTATCCGAGAGATTACCTGCTTGTTTACCCAATTAAAGTGAATCAACAACGCGAAGTGGTTGAGGAAATTGTGGCAAGCCAAGCCGATGTTGAGAAAAAGCAATTAGGTTTAGAAGCGGGCAGTAAACCCGAACTACTGACCGTTTTAGCGATGGCAGAAAAAACCAGCGCAGTGATTGTATGTAATGGCTACAAAGATCAAGAGTATATTCGTCTGGCACTTATCGGCGAAAAGCTGGGTCATAAGGTTTACATCGTACTGGAAAAACTATCTGAATTAGATATGGTGCTTAGCCAAGCAAAAGAGCTAAACGTGAAGCCTCGTATTGGTATTCGTGTTCGTTTAGCGTCACAAGGTAAAGGCAAGTGGCAAGCGAGTGGCGGCGAAAAATCAAAGTTTGGTTTATCGGCATCGCAAGTACTGAGCGTGGTAAATCGCTTAAAAGCGTCTGAACAATTAGATTTAATTCAGCTTGTGCATTTTCATTTAGGGTCGCAAATGGCCAACATTCGTGACGTACGTTTAGGCGTGAGCGAAGCGGCACGCTTTTACTGTGAGTTGCGCAAGTTAGGTGCGCAAATAGAGTGCTTAGATGTGGGTGGTGGCTTAGCAGTTGATTACGATGGCACACGCAGCCAATCACATAACTCGATGAACTACAGTCTTAGCGAATATGCGAATAACATTGTTTACACCATTGGCGATACCTGTAAGCAGTATGAGCAACCAATGCCGCGTATTATTTCTGAATCTGGCCGTGCGCTGACTGCGCATCATGCGGTATTGATTTCGAATGTGATTGGTACTGAAAGCTACGAGCCTGAAGATATTCTTGCGCCTGCGGCCGATGCACCTCTTTTATTAAACAATATGTGGACATCGTGGCAACAGCTAAGTGGTGATAACGACGACCGTGCGTTGATTGAAATCTACCATGATAGTCAAAGTGACTTAGCCGAAGCACATAATCAGTTTGCACTGGGTTTACTTGATTTAACAGAGCGTGCATGGGCGGAACAAGTTAACCTTCGTGTCTGTTATGAACTTAACAAACACATGGATAATAAAAACCGCTTTCATCGTCCAATTATCGATGAATTGAACGCGCGTTTAGCAGACAAGTTTTTTGTGAACTTTTCATTGTTTCAATCTCTACCCGATGCATGGGGTATTGACCAAGTGTTCCCTGTTTTACCATTGAGCGGTTTAACAGAAGCACCACAAAAACGTGCTGTACTACTTGATATTACGTGCGATTCAGATGGTGCCATGGAGCACTATGTGGATGGCCAAGGCATTGAAAGTACGCTACCTGTGCCTGCATATAGCGAAGAAAAACCATATTTAATGGGCTTTTTCTTAGTGGGTGCTTATCAAGAAATTTTAGGCGATATGCACAATTTATTTGGTGACACACACAGCGCAATTGTGAAAATGGATGAGCAAGGTCAGGCAGAGATCACTGAAATTAACGAAGGTGATTCGGTGGCTGACATGATGCGTTATGTGCATTTAGATGTAGAGAGCTTCCAGCAGTCTTATGCTCAGCTGGTGGCTACAAAACTGCCAGAAACTGAACAGCAAAGCGTGTTAGACGAGCTGCAAGCTGGCTTAAGCGGTTACACTTATTTAGAAGAGTTATAAGCAATGTCGACATTGTTTGACCATACAGATCATTCGTTATATTCAAACGGCATGACGTTTTTACGCCAGCCAATGGTGCAAAACATCACTGCAATTGATGCGGATGTCGTGGTATTAGGTTTACCTTTTGACTTAGCAACATCGGGGCGTCCAGGTGCGCGACTAGGTCCAGACGCTATACGCCGCGCCTCTGTACACCTTGCATGGGAAGAAACCAAATACCCTTGGACATTCCCATTGTTTGAGCGCTTAAAGTTAGCAGACGCTGGGGATTTTACCTACCCCGTAGGCGACCCTGAGTATTTTACTGCGCAGCTTGAATTAGCGGCTGAGCAAATTTTACGTCAAGGTAAAACGTTACTAGGTTTAGGTGGCGACCATTTTGTGACGTTGCCATTGTTGCGCGCACATGCCAAACAGCATGGTAAAATGGCTTTGGTGCATTTTGATGCGCACACAGACACTTACAGTAATGGTTCACGCTATGACCACGGTACTATGTTTTATCATGCGCCGATGGAAGGGCTGATTGACGTTGACCACAGTATTCAAATTGGTATTCGCACTGATTTTGATCAGAGCAAACATGAATTTGCGGTCATTGATGCCATGGCAGCAAATGACCTGTCGGCAGATGTGATTGCAGAGCAAATTAAAGCGCGAGTAGGGGACTTACCTGTTTACCTGACTTTTGATATTGATTGCCTTGACCCCGCATTTGCACCAGGAACTGGCACACCAGTATGTGGCGGTTTAACCAGTGATAAAGTGTTAAAAATATTAAGAGCGCTTAAAGGCATTAATATGGTGGGTATGGATGTGGTTGAGGTTTCACCCTCGTATGATCAAAGTGAGCTTACAGCCATTGCTGCAGCCACGATTGCTAATGAATTACTGCATTTGTGGGCCTTAAAACACAAATACTAAATGTGAGATGCAAAGAGCGCCCTTAGGCGCTCTTTTTTATTGGCAGTAAGTTTAAACTTAGGCGCTGCGAACATCGACCCTTAATTTTAACTTTTGGCCTGGTTGAATGTATTTTTGCCCAGCCAACGAGTTCCACTTTATAATATCATCCACAGAGACATTAAACTTAGCAGCGATACGTGCTAATGAATCGCCACGGCGAACTTTATAGGTAATGGTGCGCTCGGTCGTTTTAGTCGCTGCAAGCTGTGTTTTTTCATCTTTATACACCGTTAGTGTTTGACCAACACGTAACACTGCATTTTTCTTAAGATTATTCCACTTAGCAAGTTCAGCAATTGTGACATCGTATTCGCGGCTTATGTCCCACAACGTGTCACCACTGGCTACTTTATGGCTCAGTTTTTTTCGCGTTGCTTTATTTGCAGCCATGCGAACAGAGTCTGGCAGGTGTTGGCTGTTAATTTCGCCATCACTTAAAGGCACTAATAATTGTTGCCCAACACGTATTGTGTTTGATGACAATTTATTGAGTGTTTTAATCGCTCCCGCACTGGTTGAAAACTTTTTCGCAATAACCGATAAGCTATCGCCGCGCGCCACAACATACTGTTGCCAGCGTAAACGATCTTTTTGCTCTGTTTTTGCCAATTTCTCAGAGAAGGTGTCTATTTTATCTGATGGTAATAATAAGAAATGCGGCCCATTCGGATCGGTTGCCCAGCGGTTAAAACCGGGGTTCAAACGGTATAACTCCGTTAAGCTAATACCTGCCATATCTGCAGCGAGGGCTAAATCAATTTGACTTCCTACGTTAACGACATCGATAACTTGTGCATTAATAATCGGTTGCCACTTAATGCCAAATTCATCGCTACGTTTAACAAGATCAGAAAGTGCGAGCAGTTTTGGTACGTAAGAGGTGGTTTCTTTGGGCAAATCTAACGACCAGAAATCGGTCGGTAAATGTTTCTTACGGTTCTTTTTAATCGCTCTTAGTAAACGACCTTCACCTGAATTATAGGCTGCAATTGCATTTAACCAGTCACCTTCTAAGGTCTTGTGCAAATAGGATAAGTAATCCAATGCAGCACGCGTTGATTGTACGATGTCGCGACGACCGTCATACCACCAGTTTTGTTTTAAATCGAAACGCTCGCCTGTTTGTGGCATAAATTGCCATATGCCTGATGCACTGCGATGTGAATAACCAAAGGGATCAAATGCACTCTCAACAATTGGCAGCAGTGCAATTTCGATAGGCATTTCACGTTTTTCGACTTCTTCAACAATAAAGTAAAGATAAGGCTCGGCACGTTTGGCGATACGATCTAGGTATGCTTGATGGCGTGCATAATAGTTACGCTCGGCGACAACAGGGCGATTTTGCGGTACATCAATAGATAGCTGGTAGCGAATACGCTCCCATACATCATCAAATACTGGGGGGGGCTCATCAGTATCAGCTAATTGCTGATACTGTGCGTTGAGCATCAATGCATCATTGATGTCACTGGGGCTTGCGCCTGCAAGCTGTTGCTCAACACGGTTGTCATTATCTGACCCAGCAGTGTCAGTTGCTGTTAATTGACAGCCACTCAAAACCAGCGCAAGCGTTAAAACTAAAGGAGACTTATACATACATACCCATACATCAGGTAAAAAAACTCGGCGAATATTACCTGCTCAGAGAACATATTGCCACTTTATGACCAATTTATGTCAGCTTATTTTTACAACGTACTGATCTAAAAATACAAAATTGTAACCAAGATAATACACGTTTTAAAAATTATCTTTCCACGCCCTGAGACTAGCAAAACGTTGCCAAGGTTCATTTAAGTTAAAATTAACTTTTAGCGTGTTGGGTAGCTGGTCAGTTATGTGGGGCAAATGACTGCGTAAAAATGGATTTAGCTGTTTTTCAATGGCAATGGTGGTGGGCAGACTGATGTCATCATTTGCTCTTAATGTGTCTATTTTATCACTGTACCTCAATAATGCTTCATTTGTTGGCTCAACCGCCTTAGCGAACGCTAAGTTGGCTTGCGTATATTCGTGGGTACAGTAGATTTTACAGTCATTAGGCAGCGATTTAAGTTTACATAACGAATGCCACATTTGCTCTGCACTGCCTTCAAATAAGCGGCCACAACCAGCACTAAAGAGTGTATCGCCCGTAAAGCTCAATTCATCATTAACATAACAAATGTGATCCAAAGTGTGGCCAGGTGTAGCAAGCACTGTAAATGTGCGATCATAAACCGTGACTTTGTCTGCTTCTGAAAGCGGGTGATTAATCCCTTTAAACGGACTGTGTCTTGGCCCGTATACGGGAATGTCACGGTTGGTTTTGAGCAATGGCTCAACACCATCAGTGTGATCATAATGGTGGTGTGTAATTAAGATACCTGCCAAGGTGAGGTTATGCTCATCAAGATACCGGTTGACGGGGTCTGCTTGGCCTGGATCAACGACCCAAGCGCTTTGTTGGTCATTATTTACAATGCACCAGATATAATTATCAGAAAAGGCTTTAATTGCTTTAACTTGCACCATGTTTAATTGCTCTATAAAGTGACAGTTAAGATACAGTATAACGAGCTCAGAAAATGAAACCAGCCCTTAGTTTTCAAGAAGGTCCTAAGCCGTACTCGTGGCAGCAGTTCCCTCATGGGGACTATTTGCGTTCTGAAATTGAAAGAAAGTTAACACCTTGGTTGCCACGCATGTTTGGTTACCACATGCTTAAATTAGGTAATTTAAGTGGCGAGCTTGCTACGAGTGAGAGCCCCATTAAGCATCAGGTTTGTGTTGCTGAGCCGGGCTTATTTACCGGTGTTATTGCCGATGTTGATGAACTGCCTTTTTATGAGCACAGTGTCGATGCGTGTATTTTATCTCATTGCTTAGAGTACCATTCTGACCCGCATCATATATTGCGAGAAGCACACCGTACGCTGATCCCAGGTGGATACATTGTAATAAGCGGCTTTAATCCATTTAGTTTATGTGGCCTGGCTCAATTGTTGCCGTTTAGCCGTCAAAAGCTGCCTTGGACGGGGCGCTTTTTTACCCCTTCACGCGTGAAAGACTGGCTGAATTTATTAGGGTTCGAAATTATTTCTGATGAGCGATTTATCCATTCATCGCTTGCACGAGGTAATCGATTATCGCGATTTGCGGCATGGCGTCGCTTCGGTAAACATTACTTAAAGCCTATGGGCAGTGTCTATTTACTCGTGGCACGCAAGCGAGTAGCACCACTGACGCCAATTAAACCTAAATGGCACGCAAGACCTCAATTTTCACCTGTAAAAGGCGCAGGTCTTCGCCAAACATCAAAGCAGCACTGTGAGCGGGATAGCTAAATAGTGCTGTTTGCCATCGTTTTTAAGCGGGTACTGGCCAGCGCGAATATTTAATTGAATCGACGGATGCAACAATTTTGGCACTGCTAACGTTGCATCTCGGCTTTCACGTATTGCAATAAAACTCTGTTTATCACCTTTTAAATGCTCGTTTTGCTCTCGCTGTTCTTTAACCGTTGTTTTGTACGCGAGTGCTCGGCCGTCGGGTTGATAGTCGTGACACATCCAAAGCACGGTATCATCCGGCAGTGATAAAATACGTTGTAAAGAATCATATAACTCAGCCGCACTGCCGCCTGGGAAATCACAACGTGCTGTGCCGCTGTCTGGCATAAAGAAAGTGTCGCCAACAAATACATTGCCATTTATGTGATAACACACGCTATCAGGGGTGTGACCGGGGGTGGCAATGACATCGACTGTAAATTCCCCTAACTGAAACTGTGCTTTATCAGCGAATAGTTGCTCAAAGGGTTCGCCATTACATGGCATATCAATATTATAAAGCTTACTGAAATGTGTTTGTACGTGAACAATACCTTCACCGGTGCCCAGTTTACATGGGTGAGCGTGTTGCAGTTGCTGTTTAATATAGCTTGATGCGGTAATGTGATCTGCATGAGCATGTGTTTCGAGCAACCACTGTAATGAAAGTTTATGCTGCTTTATGTAGGCGATAATTTCATTGGCAGTGCTAAAACTTAATTCACCACTTGGCATATCAAAATCAGCTGGTGCATCAATAAGTAGGCAGTGTTTGCTGTGTTCACACCATACTAGATAGCACAAAGTTGCGCTTTGTTGATGAAAAAAAGAGTGAATGCGCAGAGCCATAATGAGTCCTTAATTATTGTTATAGCTAAATCTTATAATATATAACAAAAACTTTAAATGCTCTGCGTTAATTTTTAACTTGCTTCGTCGTAACCGGTGTCTTCAAGTAGGGCATTGCCACCTGCTGCTTCACGGGCAAGGTCATCAACGAGTTCATTGTATTTATTCCCGCTGTGACCTTTTACCCAACGCCACTCAATGGTGTGTCGTTGGCAAGCTGCATCAAGGCGTTTCCACAAGTCGACATTTTTGACGGGTTTTTTGGCTGCGGTTTTCCAGCCTCGTTTTTTCCAGTTTTCAACCCATGACTCAATACCTTGTTTGACATATTGGCTGTCGGTGGTAAGGATAATATGGCAGGGGCGGGTTAATGTTTCGAGTGCAACAATGGCTGCGAGCATTTCCATCCGATTATTTGTAGTAAGGGTATATCCTTGGCTTAATTGCTTCTCATGACCGTTATACCGCATTACTGCGCCATAACCACCTGGCCCCGGATTACCTAAACATGACCCATCGGTGTAAATCTCTACGGTTTTTTGCACTGTTTTACCTTGATATTATGTACAATAAAGTGATTATAGAAAGATACCAGAGTCAGGCTTAAGACGATATGGCACATAGACAAATAGTTTTAGATACAGAAACCACGGGTATTGACCCAAAGCAAGGCCATCGGATTATTGAAATCGGGTGTGTAGAGCTTGTAAATCGCCGCCTTACTGGCAACAATTTTCACGTGTATATTAATCCACAGCGTGACATTGAAGAAGAAGCCATCGATGTTCACGGTATTACTAACGAGTTTTTACGTGATAAACCGTTGTATCACCAAATAGCGCATGAATTTCTTGAGTACATAAAAGGCGCAGAACTTGTCATTCACAACGCGGCGTTCGATATCGGCCATATGGATAATGAGTTTGCGCTGTTGAATCAGGGCTATCCGAATACTGAAGATGTCTGTCAAGTTCTTGATACCTTGAAGATGGCGCGTGATTTGCATCCTGGTCAAAAGAATAACCTTGATGCGTTATGTCGTCGTTATGATATTGATAACTCAAAGCGAACCTTACACGGCGCATTACTGGATTCCGAGATTTTAGCCGACGTTTACCTCGCCATGACCGGTGGGCAAGTTAAGCTAAATTTAAATCAGAATAAAGATGAAGGTTCAGAGCAACAAATGGGTGGTATTCGACGCGTGAGCGCTGATAGACCACCACTGGTTGTATTAAAGGCCACAGAGCAAGAGCATGCCGCTCATGAAGAGCGTTTAGACTTGGTCGCAAAAGGCGGTCAATGCTTATGGCGTGCAGAATAAGGTAATAAAATGAGAAAACAGCTTCTAGCAGGATTAGTGTGTGTATTGCCCTTGATGGGACTTGCCACTGAGCAAGATAAAATAACCCCGTTACAGCGTGACGGGATTCAAAATGAAATTCCTCTACTAGATAACCGTTTTCGCATTGATCACAACGTTGATAAAATTACGTTATTATTTTTCCGTAAACGCGGTGCACCCGCCGTGGTGCTTGTACGCCCAGATGGCAGCAAGTACTACGCGACTGACTCGGTGAAGAACGCCAACTTAGATTGGCATGATGAACTAAGCTACGATTTGATCACCATCACAGACCCGATGCCTGGCCCTTGGCAAGTCGTTGGCAGTATTTTGCCAGACAGTCGAGTAATGGTATTAGGCGAAATTGAATTACGTGTAGACCCTCTCCCTCCCATGTTGTTTCGTGGCGAAACCATTAAATTAACAGGCCGAGTACTCAATGATGGTAAGCCAATTGAGGTGGGGCAATTTCGAGATGTCATAAGTTTACATGTTGATTTTGTAAGTACCAATAACAGTGACTTCGCTAATTTTGGAGCGGGCACGCAAAGTGTTACCGATTTTAAAGATGATGGTCGTGGGTTTGATGAGCGCCCCCTTGATGGTGTGTTTACCGGGGAGTTTAAATTAGTCTTCCCAGCAGGGGAGTGGCAACCAGAGTTATATATAGAAACACCGATATTAAAACGCACTGTAGTACAAAAGCCGATTGTTGTTCATGAGCCTCCTTTTAGCTATGACATGGCATTAGCAGAGCAAGATACCGATGAGCATACCTTAACGATTACTTTAAACCCTGAAATCGTCAAACCAGAAACAGTGCTTATTCAAGGTAAAATCTATTACCCCAATAATGAAGAGCAAATGTTTTCAATTGATGCTGATAAATCTCAAACCAGAGAATTAGCAATCAAAAATTATGATTGGGGTCGATACAGTGTCGAGCTATCGGTGTTTGGTAGTAATATAAATGACCGTGAATTTATGGCGACGCTGCCGACGTATAAATTTGAAATTGAACGACCCATTGAAATTGTACCTGAAATTGTTCGTCCAGAAGTCGATTTAGCAGCGCAAGCTGAGCAGCAAAGAATCCTAGAAGAAGAAAAAAAAGCATCCACTGTGCTAATGGTGACACTTATTGTTGTTGGAAATTTAATCGTTCTTCTATTAGGGTGGTTAGCCATTCGTATTTTTGTGCAAAAGAAACCACTTAAATTCAAATTATCGTTACCGTTTTTAAAGAAAAAAAGCTCATCTGAAAATGTTGAGCAAGCAACGAATGAAAATGAAGTTGGCAAAAATGGTTCAAAAAATGACAAATCAGGTGAAATTTTAAACCTTTCGATGTCAGATGACTAAAAAACCTGTAAAAATACAAAAAAGCCCTTGACGAACCAGAGGGTGATTCGTATTATTCACGCCGCTGTCAGGGGAGACTCAGTCAGCAACGAAATTGTGGAGTGGTAGTTCAGTTGGTTAGAATACCGGCCTGTCACGCCGGGGGTCGCGGGTTCGAGTCCCGTCCACTCCGCCAATTTTAGACAATTTGTAAGTACGCGCTGGAGTGGTAGTTCAGTTGGTTAGAATACCGGCCTGTCACGCCGGGGGTCGCGGGTTCGAGTCCCGTCCACTCCGCCAATACTTACACAACTAATGGTTGTAAAACATTTTCCTTTGCGGAGTGGTAGTTCAGTTGGTTAGAATACCGGCCTGTCACGCCGGGGGTCGCGGGTTCGAGTCCCGTCCACTCCGCCAATAGGAAAAAATAAATAGCATTAGATACTGCGGAGTGGTAGTTCAGTTGGTTAGAATACCGGCCTGTCACGCCGGGGGTCGCGGGTTCGAGTCCCGTCCACTCCGCCACTATTTAACAGCTATTTAATTACAAAATTTGTATCGCGGAGTGGTAGTTCAGTTGGTTAGAATACCGGCCTGTCACGCCGGGGGTCGCGGGTTCGAGTCCCGTCCACTCCGCCAACAAATTAAGTAATAACAATGATATCTCTGCGGAGTGGTAGTTCAGTTGGTTAGAATACCGGCCTGTCACGCCGGGGGTCGCGGGTTCGAGTCCCGTCCACTCCGCCACTTGATATCATGAACAAATTTAGTGCATTACCCCATGCACATACCACTGCGGAGTGGTAGTTCAGTTGGTTAGAATACCGGCCTGTCACGCCGGGGGTCGCGGGTTCGAGTCCCGTCCACTCCGCCATTTGTTTTCCTCAAACAAATGATTGATTTTAAAAAACACCCCTTTATTCTGATAATCTCGTATCTCGTATCTCGTATCTCGTATCTCGTATCTCGTATCTCGTATCTCGTATCTCGTATCTCGTATCTCGTATCTTTCCAATTAATACCATTCCGCATAAAGATTAAATCAATTTAATCCATTCCCGATTGCACATTTTCTTCACTCGATCTGGTATCGAAATAAAGTGATTCCATGCC
>NZ_JBRJHH010000021.1:0-43173 GCF_053628915.1 Pseudoalteromonas sp. MBR-15 | reverse complement strand
AATTATCATAGCGTAGTTGCTTTAGCCTTCTCACTGATGTGGCTACCCATGTGGGTTGATTGAATTATGTACACCAAAGATCAACAGGCTCTAGTTTTTGTTCATTAAAAAAAGCTAACGATTTTCTGTAGGCTCTTAGGTTATTTTTTTTCTTGACTGATTCTTTTGGAAACTTATTGATAAACATATCAATGCGTTTTAAACGAAAAGATGAGTAGCTAGGGTTATTAATAACACCTTCTAGTTCTTTTAAGGCATTTTCAGTCATAACTTCATCACCATCTAAATTTAAAACCCATTCATTTTTACATAACTCAAGGGCAAACTGTTTTTGTTTAGCATAACCTTGCCATGGATGATACACTACATTAGCGCCCAAACTTGTGGCTATTTCTTGGGTACCATCGGTGCTGCCACAATCCACCACTATAATTTCATCACAAGAATCTACGCTTTTTATAGCCTTAGCTATATAAGCAGACTCATTCAGCGTTACAAAAAAAACACTAATAGGTAATTTTTCCATCATTGCCTCATATTTATTAGCTTAAGCGTCTTACTAGCTATGTACAAAACGAGCAAAAAACCAATGATAGTAATTAACAGACCAACTATGACAAGACGCGGCGACTAATTACTACTATTAAATTTTAAAAAATGATTTGAATATATTACAGCGTAAAAGCGACTTACACTTAGACTAAAACATTCAATACTGTACATTTTGGCAGTCATTCTAGCACCAGATGATGTAGAGTCGAACAACTCATGGTTTGTGAGCAACTGACACACGCGATCACTCCACGCTGCGACATCATAGGATGTTTTATAACCGTTCTTACCGTTATCGACAATGTCATCAATGCCACTAGATCGCACTGCAACTACTGGCATTCCACCCGCCATGGCTTCGAGAATTACCATACCTTGGGTTTCCGACATCGATGCGAAGAGAAATACTTCGCCCAATTGGCAGAAGAGCGGGACTTCTTCAGGACTTATACTCCCCATTAACGAGATATGACGTTGCAGTTTTCGCTTCGATATTTCACTTTGAATTCGCTGTTTATCAGGACCATCACCAATAATCAACAAGCGAAACGGTTGTTTGTATTTCGCCTTCAACAATTCAACGCCAGCAAGAAGAAAGTCAATATTTTTTTCCTGACTCAACCGAGAAATACTAATCAATATACGCTCATTCGGTTCAATATATTTTCTTTTCAGATCGTCTAATTTCTGAACTGAAAAATTACTGCTTTGTGCAATGTCAATACCCGTTGGCTGTACCAAAATTCGACGTTTAACACCTATGGTTCTCAAATACTCTTCTGCACATTCAGTGGGTACAATTACACCGTCACATTGATTTGCAAAACGCCTTATCAATGAGTGAGCAATAAGATTTCTAAATACCGAGCTTGGTAGTGGCACATAGTGTGCGTAGTGCTCTAGCCTTGTATGATAAGTGTAGACAACAGGAATCTTTAAAAATTTGGCTAGATATAGCCCTGCTCGCCCCAACCAAAATGGATGATGAACATGAATGATATCAGGTTTAAAACGAACAACTTCGCGATAAAGCTTCAAAGAAAAAATATTCGCAACCCGAAATTCACTATTTCGACCAAAAGGAATGAGCGAGTTCACTCTGAAAATACCATTCTCACCACTTTCCATTTCCTCTGGGTAATTTGGTGCGACAACTAGTATGCTATGCCCAAGTTTTTCTAGACCATTTCGTAACCGCTCTACCGACAGAGGAACTCCACCAATAAATGGCAGATAGTTATTAGTGAAATGAACTATGCGCAGAGACTTGTCACTCTGGCAATCCAAATCAATATCGTAATTTGGATAGTAGTCCTTGTCACTTAATACTCTTTCATGCAACCAATACGCGAGGACAATAAAGGTACTCACCAACAGTATAAAATTTAGATACCCAACATAAAAAAGTGAATGAATAAAGAACCAAGCACTTTCAACAGTCCTAAAAATTGGGGACTGACCAACCTCCAAGGGGCGTTCCAGTACTTCAATCAAGTTATCTTTTACCGTAACCGATACAAAATGATAGTGACTCTCTTCGTCATTAATCACAAATCCACCAGCCCCACCAGTTGTGATAAAAGTTGTATCACTATGAATTTGTTTATCAAAAACAGGGGAGATTGAGGAAAAAACAACATCAACACCAAATTTCTCAATCAATGATGAGAACTGTCTTTGATAACCCTCTGTAAATGTATCCTCGTGAAAGTCAAATACACCCTTTTTTCCACTTCTATAAAATGGATGCGCGCTGAATAGGAACAAATTCTCTTCTTGTGAAGAAATCAATTCCTCCTCCAACCAGCGATACTGCCAACTAAAGTCTGTGGTGCCAGTGCTATCGATAAAAAGAAAACGACTTTTACCAGACTTAAAACTAAAATGTAAAGGCCCGAAATGATCGTAAAATCTAAAGCCTCCTAGCCGACTTTCTTCTTGAGGCCCAAATGTTAATAGGTAAGGCATATTTAACCGGGATAAAGTTCGGTAAATCGCTCTATACTTATCCTCTCCACCCGTCGAAACCGCGTTTCCCGCAGATATAACAAAATCGTAGCCTTGCTCGTTAAGCAAAGGAATAATCTTCCGCTCAAAAATACCCACAGAGTTACTAATGTTACCTACTACCGCAAATTTAAACTCGTCTTTAGTGTTTAATATGCTTTCTATTTTCTCTACCTGAGCTGCATGTTCTGCTATGAAATCCTTTTCAAAAAAATTCAAATAAATTTTATAGAAAACCAAAAGAATAATTACAGTAAAACATGCTCTATATAGCCAGCGAGCATACTTTTTAGTCATTTTTAGCTCCTGACAAAAACTCAAATATTGTGAAAAAGATACCGATGAACATTCCCAGATGAATGGTGAGAAAACGCCATGCAATGATTACAAATACTAAATCAGG
This sequence comes from Pseudoalteromonas sp. MBR-15, assembly GCF_053628915.1. Classification (NCBI taxonomy): domain Bacteria; kingdom Pseudomonadati; phylum Pseudomonadota; class Gammaproteobacteria; order Alteromonadales; family Pseudoalteromonadaceae; genus Pseudoalteromonas; species Pseudoalteromonas sp. MBR-15. Next base: position 40,211 of record NZ_JBRJHH010000021.1, on the reverse strand, counting down.
CGCTTGGACTATTGCACCAAAGAATATTGCAAACACGCCCTCCGCAATACCTGAGGCACCTGGCGTAGGTGCAAAATACATTATAAAAGTGTTCACAAGCATTAACGCTAATACTGACGTGTATTCTACTTGATAGCCCAATCCCCAAAGCAGCAAAGCTGGAAATGAAAACAAACTCACAAGAAACAAAATAGTTGAACCAATAGCCATAAGCTTATCTCGCCAATTTCCCATTAGGAATATTTTTATGCAATAGGAAAAGTGAAAAAGCTCTCTGGTAACTTGCCATGTTCGGCGTTGACATGTGTTCTGACTAATTAAACCAAAGCGGTGAGTTTGATTTAAAATTACTTTAAGCGTATGAATAACCCATCGAATTCTTAAAAGCACGACTGCACTCAATAGTACGTATCCAATAGCAAATACAGACAGAAAAACGCCCCAACCGTCGTGTAGCAAGTCCGAGGATAATTGAGGGTTTATCATAAACAGAAAAGGCGTAGGTATAAAAATAAGTAAACTAGCTAATACTGTTCTTATAGAAGTCGCGGCTGTTGCAGCTCCTAACATTACACCCCGTCGATGCAGAAACCACACCTGTGCGATACCACCGCCGGTAGCCATTGGTGTGATATTAGAAAAGAGAAAGTTTATGAACACAAGAGGAAAAATAGACTTCAGTGCTTGGCTGCATCCAATAGCACGCAAAGTAAACCATAGTCTCATAGCATCACTTGTATAATAAACCAAAAGCAAAGCGAAACATGCTAAAAAGAACTCTAGGGTGAAAATCTGTAGTAACTCAGAATTAAAACTGGAATCTACTTCTCTATACAAACTAAAGGGAACAAAAAAGCTCAACAGAACAAATAATGTCGAAAAACCAACTAGCTTCAGCCATGACTTTTTACCTTTTATAAAGAAGTGCTTGCCACTTTTTACCTCATCTACCATAACGTTTATTTAAGCCAACCTTTACGCTTAAAGTATAGGTATGGCGCAAAGCCAGCGGCAACCATCAACCCAATTGCCCATGGGTATCCCAACTTCCACTGTAACTCAGGCATAAATTGAAAGTTCATACCATATATACTTGCAATCAAGGTTGGTGGCAAAAACACAACGGCTGCAATAGAAAATATTTTGATAATTTTATTCTGCTCAATATTGATGAAGCCTTGTGTAGAGTCCATTAAAAAGTTGATCTTATCGAATAAAAAAGTGGTATGTGACTGCAAAGTTTCAATATCTCGAATTACCTCTCGGAGTGTTTCTTGCTCTAATGACTGAAAAGACAAATGACGCAGCAAAAAAGAGATATCCCGCTGTGTATCCATTAAGCAAAGACGAATTTTTCCATTCATATCTTCTGCTTTTGCCAACTGTCCAATAGCCTCTTCCAATTCGGACGCTTCATCTTCTAACACTAAATAACTAACTTTTTCTAATTCTCGGTGTAAATCTTCAACTAAGTCAGCATGATTTTCAATTTTCTGCTCCATCAATCGGATTAACAGTTCTTGCGCTGATTTAGCCTCAATTTGCCCACGTTTTGCACGCAACCTTAGCAATCTAAAATCAGCTAGTTCGTTTTCACGAACTGTGATAAGACGATGTTTTTGTAAAATACACGCAACGTTAGCTGTGTGATAACGCCCTTCAGAGAGAGTTAGAAACAAAGAATGAACGTGAACCCCTGCATGATCAACAAAGCAACGCGCCGACGCCTCAATTTCATTAATTTCACCTTGGTCAGGTAAGTCTGTACGTAATATCTGTTCCAGTAGTTGACGTTCCTCATCTGTTGGCTCATGCAAGTCTATCCAGTCAGCTTCAGATATAAGTTGGCTATCTTGATTCTGATTTTCTACTTCATGAATAATCCCATCTAGTATTTTGAAAAATTTAATCATATGTATTATTTGACACCTCTATGAACAAAAAACAATTTTGAGCGACAGTGAGCATTTCAAGCACTCTGCTTAATTTTCATAAGCTATTTTGTATAACTCTCTTTGATAAAGCTTCTCACCGAGTAAAGCATGTGACAAGGCTCTGCTGACCTCACTCGCTGTTGCAGTACTTGGTATTAACTCTTTATCATTAAAGTCATATACGTAAGCAATCGGAGCTTTTTCAGGCTGCAATACCACAAGCTTGTTCTTAGTCAAATAACCAAAATTTTTATCGAATTGCATAATTGCCCTTTGTTTTTCAGGCGCTACAAATTTTGTCATATCGTGGCCTATCATTGGCGATACACTTCTTGCGCCAATTAGTGAAAGCAACGTAGGGGGCATATCAATATTACTTGCCAAACGATGGTCTTGCTTGGGCTCTATATCTGCACCTATTATTAATGCAGGTATATGAAAACGATTCACTGGAACAGGAACACTTCCCGTTGCTCTGGAGTCATGATCGGCAATGACAATAAATATAGTCTCCTTCCAATACTCAGATGACTTAGCACGAGCAAAAAATTCGCCTAATGCTTTATCTGAATATTTAATGGCATTATGGCTTGTCTGCTTTGGCTGTTCATACAGTTCTATCTGCCCATCTGGAAATTCAAATGGTGTGTGATTAGTACTGGTAAATACCAAACTAAAAAATGGCTTATCCTGCTTCGACAATTTTAAAAACTGAGTGTGTGCCATTTGGTAAAGATCCTGATCAGAAGCTCCCCAGGAACCTACAAATTTGGGATTTTCAAATTGCGGTAAGTCGACTATGTCTTGAAAACCATTACCTAGAAAAAATGACTTCATATTATCAAAGTGGCTTTCTCCACCATATATAAACTGAGTATGGTATCCTTGCAGAGCCAAAAGCTCAGCGATCGTAAAGAAACCTGATTGACTTTTACTGAGTTTTACCACCGCACGTGAGGGAGTCGGTGGAAATCCAGTTGTTATTGCTTCAATACCTCTTACGGAACGGGTGCCAGTAGCATAGAGCTGAGTAAAATTCCAACCTTCGGTCATTAACTGGTCTAAATTCGGAGTAAGTGGTAAACCGCCAAGTGCCCCAACAAACCTAGCCCCTAGGCTCTCCTGAAGTAATATCACCAGATTCTTTTTCTTGCTAAAACTTGGTTCATTGATGTTAAGTGTTGGAATATCTTCGGAGATATAACTGTCTTCGCGCTGTGAGTAACTCCTTACCTGATGAATAATGTCTTTCAGTGGTAAATCCCCATAAAACCTTTCAGCGCTCTTTTCTGCTGTTAAATTCTTTGCTGCAAACATCACCGAATAGGATGAATTTAAAACTAGATCATTTAACAAGGGGTTGGTCGAGAAAGCTACAAGAGCAGGATTCAGGGGTCTATGCTGAATTGTAGATCTTGCTCCCATCCCCCCTACTACTATAATTATTAAAATCAAGACAGGTCTCCAGTACCAGACTGGATAATACAATTTATCTGTTACGCTTCGACTCAACCTCCAACCCCAAAATACAGTGATAGCTGAGCCGACTAAACCGACCATTAACTCTAGCTTGTATCCAACCCAAAGCATACTGAACACCTCTTTAGGATAAATCAGATATTCAATAAATAATCTATTTGGACGCAAATTATACTCTTCAATAAAGCTCGGAGTCGCAAGCTCCATATAAACAAGAAGCCATAACCCAAGCACAAGCCAAACTCTTAAAACGATTAAGCCGAAACGTTGAAATTCACTTTTAACAGGCAGTAGTAGAGTAAATACGGCTGGCAATATATATAGCCAGCAGATTGTCGCAACATCCACCCTAGCTCCTTGGATGATAATGTGTAGCCAATCTTCTATAGCTGTAATATGCTGCGCTTGCCAAATGGTCAAAGCCAGTCTTGAAAAACTCAAAACACATAATGCAAAAAATGAAAATACAATAACTGGGTAAATTGGCCCTGTAATACTCTTCAACCTATTCAACAATAGTTCCTTAAAATTTTATTTTTTGATTAACTCAAAAATAATTGTCACCCACACATAACCAGCGATTAGGAGAGAAATAAATACAGCGGCTGATCCTAAATCTTTAGCTCGCCCACTTAGCTCGTGATATTCGCTCCCAATTCTATCAATTGCGGCTTCAACAGCTGAATTTAAGAGCTCAACAATTAAAACACCACCAACAGCTACAACTAGTAAAATACGCTCTATTAGTTCTACAGGAAGTAGAAAAGCAATTACTATAAGAAAGGTTGCTAAAATAAACTCCTGTCGAAAAGCCGCTTCATATTTCCATGCAGCTTGCAAACCTTGAAATGAATATTTTGTAGCTTTAATAATTCTGACTAAGCCAGTGTCGTTTGGTTTCATGTGATTCACTATTTAAATTGTCTATTTTTGTATATTATGAAACGTGGAACGTTTATAAAAAATGAGTATCCACCTAATTAACTTTAATATCTCTTAACATCATCCAATGGGTACTTTGTTCTTCTTGCAATTGACCTTCAGATTCAGAGATAAATAATGCTGCAAGACCATATTCTTTTGCTACCCGCTTGCCTTCTTTAGCCCCAAGGCACAGCAATGCCGTTGACCATGCATCTGCTTGTGTTGGGTCATCATGAAGCACTGTGACTGATAATGTTGAATGAGTAACGGGGTTGCCAGTACGTGCATCTATAATATGGCTATAGCGCTGACCTTGTTCATCGAAGTAGTGTCGGTAGGTGCCTGATGTCATAATGGCAATTGAATCATCCTGCTTAATATCAATGACCTTGTGTACAGCCCTATCACCAGGCAATGGCCGCTCTATAGCAATACGCCAAGACGAGCCATCTGGTTTATGTCCACGTGTTTGCATTTCACCACCAATTTCAACTAGGTAATTGGTTATTCCAATTTTCTCAACCACCTCGGCTATACGTGAAACACTGTAACCTTGTGCAATAGAAGATAAATCAATACTTAATTGAGGCAGCTTTTTCTGCAGTTGCGTCTGAGTTGGAGCACTAAGATATTCCAGTCCGGTATCTTTCAATGCATTATCAATATCCAAGCCTGAGGGCTTGTTAAATGTGTCTTTGTTAAACCCCCACAACTGAAAAAGAGGTTTTACCGTCAAGTCATAACAACCGTTTGATGCTTCACTTACCTTACGAGCAGCATTCACCAAACTTACAATTTCCTTACCAACCTCAACCGAGAGGGATGTTTGATTAGCATTAAACTGTTCAATGACAGAGTCTGGACGGTAATTCGACATTAATTTATCAATTCGCAGGAACTCAGCTTCTATCTCTTGCTGTAATCTTTCGGTATCAATTACAGAGTCGCTCCACACTGAAACGTGCCAAGTGGTGCCTTGCGCAGCACCACTTAACATTTTTACCTCAACAGGCTTAGAGCATGCCACCAAGCCAAGCATTAAGCTGGTCAGCGCCACCAAAGTTAATCGCTTCATGACTTATCCTTTCCGGTAGGTAAACGTTGCTCGGATACAACGTGCAGTGTACGTTGTGGAAAAGGAATCGTCAGGCCAGCCGCTTCAATGGCTTCTTTTACCTGTTTATTCAAATCCCAATAAGCTGACCAATAGTTTTCATTGGTTGCCCATGCTCTCAGCTGAATATTTACTGCACTGTCGGCCATGGACGCAACCATTACCTGAGGCGCTGGATCAGTCATTAATCTTGATTCATTTTCTGCAACACCTTGCAATATTTTAAACGCGTCATCTATCGAGTCTGAATAGGAAATACCCACAACAATATCCATCCGTCGTTTACCATTACGGGTGAAGTTTTTAATATTATTTCCCCACAAGACGCTATTCGGAGAAGCAATATACAATCCATCTATGGTTTCAAGCACCGTTGTAAAAAGATTTATCTCTTTAACTGTCCCTTGAGTTGAACCAAACTCAATAAAATCGCCAGATTTAAAAGGTCGAAGGATCAGTAGCATGATTCCCGCTGCGATGTTGCTAAGCGTATCTTTAAGCGCAAGACCAACTGCCAAACCTGCCGCACCAACCAGAGCAATAAGGCTGGCAGTATTTACACCAAAGATGTCTAAAATAAATACACCACCGATGACATATACCGCGTAACTAGCTACGGTTGAAAATATTGGTATCAGGGTCGCGTCAACTTTATTCAACTTAGAGTTAGTGTTTTGAATCGCTTTGCGCACTGCTCTTGCAATAAGTGAGCTTGCCACCAAAATAACAATAGCTAATATCAAATTGTAACCTAGCGCTACTATTATCTCTGAATGATTTTGCCAAAATTGAATAAATGAATCTTTCATATCTTTCATATCTTTCTCTATCATTGTGCGCATGTGCGTTGAACCCACATGTTCACTTGTTATTTTTGATTTTGCTATTAAATCACAGACGAAACTAACCAAGTGTTGTAGGCACAAAATGCGACTAGCAGGCCTGCACCTTCCAATCTGTTAATCCGTCCAGCGCCACGAAATCCATAGGCCATAAATAGCAAGGCGATTGTCAAACCCATCATCACTAACCAGTCACGAGACATAACCTCGGAAGACAAGCTCGTTATCGGAGATATAACGCCTGCTATCCCCGTTACTGCAAGCAAGTTAAACATGTTTGACCCCACCACGTTGCCAATGGCAATGTCATGCTCACCCTTTCTAACTGCAATAATAGACGCTGCCAATTCAGGGAGTGATGTGCCCAAAGCAACAATCGTTAAGCCGATGATTAAATCACTTACACCCAATGCCTCTGCAATACTCACCGCTCCCCAGACAAGTACTCGTGAACTCACTATCAGAAGTACCAAGCCAATCACCAGCCAAAAAACAGCTTTTTTGATAGGCATTTCGTGCTCAACCAGTTCTTGATCCATTTCACTTTCTAATTTATCCCCTTTGCCTTTCATAGCAGAGTAAATACTCCAGCCAATTAAGCTAAAGAACCCAACCAAAAGAAGAACGGACTCAAAGCGTGTTAGTGAGCCATCCCAAAGGAAATAACCGAGCACTGAACTAATTAGCAATAATAAAGGGATCTCTTTTCTGACTATTTTTGATTGCACTAATATTGGGGTAATAATGGCTGTTAACCCTAAAATTAAACCTGTATTGACGATATTTGAGCCGAGCGCATTACCGAGGGCTAAATCTGGATTGCCATCAATGGCCGCCATTGCAGAGACAACCATTTCAGGGGCTGATGTACCAAAGCCAACAATCACCATACCGATTAATAATGAAGGCATACCTGCATGTTTAGCCGTAGCAGCTGCACCTTCTACGAAGCGGTCTGCGCTCCAAACCAATAAAATAAAGCCACCTAAAATGGCCAAAATCGCGAGAGTCATAGTGTTACCTTAAGTTAAAAAGAAAAAGTAAATTAAGCCTGCTAAGAGGATGCGGTAAATGACATAGGGCCACATACCATATTGATTTAACCATTTTAAGAAAAAATGAATGGCAGTAAGTGCCATTATAAATGATGAAATGCCTCCAATAAGAAATGCCAGCCAATCAACACTTACATTTGACTGAGCGACATCTATCAGTTTTGCTGCTGAGGCAAGTGCAGTAATCGGTATCGCCATCCAAAAAGAAAAGCGGGATGAAGCTTCTCTACTGAGTCCCAAAAACAAGGCCATAGTAATGGTCGCACCGGAACGTGATGTCCCAGGGATAAGCGCAACAGCTTGCGCCAAGCCAATTAACATGACGTCCACTAATTTTAAATCATTTAATTGGTGTTGTTTATTTGGCCTTAAGTCTGCCCAACCTAAAAGTAAACCAAATAATAATGTGGTAACGAAAATGATAGCAACAGAGCGCAACTGATTATCAATTAGCTCCATAAGTAATAATCCCGCAATGACAGCAGGGATAGTGGCGACAACAATATAGAGTGCCAGTTTACCTTGCCCGACAAATTGACGATGCTGAAAAGACATCACGCCATCTCGGGTTAAAGCAGTGACATCTCGCCTAAAATAGAGCAGGACAGCCAGTAATGTGCCGACATGTACAGCAAGGTCAAACGCTACGCCTTGATCTTGCCAACCGGCTAGCAATGGAGTAAGAATAAGATGAGCGGAACTTGAAATCGGCAGAAATTCTGTTATTCCTTGCACAACTCCAAGAAAAATTGCATTAATAATATCCATACGCCCCTCTTAAATGAAACAGAGCACGTTGGACTGAAGATTTAATCATGACTATACCTTGGGGTGGATGAGACACAGGCAAACGACACTCCCACCCCGAGAGCGCCATTTGCCTTAAGTCTTGCCAATCCAGATATGGACATAACCGCCACGAACTGCTGTTCGGAGACTGTTGACGGTTATCACAGTAAAAACTGAGAGACTACTCCCCTAAGGTTAGAACGGAATGATATAACCATTTATAGCCATTTACAACTTAGCAATAAGCATTCACTCTGCGACGCAGCATGTTGAGCTTATCAACCTGGCGGCGAATATCACTGAAGAATTCTTCTTTCTCCATGGCCAGCGCTAGCTCCCACTCTTTGGCCAAACCTTGGCAGTCCAAAAATGAGTATCTCAGCTTCGTCTTTGAAATACGCAGACCTTTACTAAAGACTACGCGCTTGCCTCGTTGACCGTGAAAACTGTTGATGTACCACTCAATGCCAAAGCCATACTTAAAGTCTCTGATACGGACACCAAGCAGCCCCCAGTCTTTAAAGGGCTCATTCTCACGAACCTTGTAATGGGTAACCCAAAAGTCATCAACTTCAGCTCGTGCCAGCGCTTTTAGCCTGTCCGTTTCTTGCTGAAGTAAATCTGATACCTCTGCTTTCCATTGTTCATTGTCGATTTCTACCAAACCAATTTCCCCATCCAATTAACCCCAAAAGCCAAAACCACTATCCGTTTGGCTTTTGGATCGAAACGCCAAACATAAAACTGCCGTAGCAATCACTGTTTGGCGTCTCGATATAAATCAACTCGCGCAACCCCATACCTGACAAGGGATACAGGCCGATTTCACTTAAAAACGCCTAAAAAGACGTATCGCCATGAAGATACAAACCGTTTGGCGAGTTCAGGCCAGAATGCAAACGACGTTTGGCGTCTCGATTTTTTTGGCTCAGTCATCCGCCGCCAAACAGAGTCTATTCTCATACTTTTGCGAAAATGCAATAGGCAGATAGATGAAAGGATTTGTCACCTTTCTGCCCACCGCCAGTGCACCGAATCCTGATAATGACATTTGAGTGAACCGCCAGAGCACTTGGAAAAGCCCAAGCGTAAACAGCGCGGTTGATTGAAAACCGTTAGAGCACTTTGAGTGCACAGGAGATAAGTATGTTTGTACTAGGCGTAGATATCGGTTACTCGAACCTGAAGCTGGCAATTGGCCAATCAGGCAGTGAACCGAAAACCATTATTCTGCCTGCGGGTGCCGGTCCTGCGGATCGCATGCCGGAGCGTATCGGTGGAGGCGATGATGAAACTTGTTTGTATGTGTCTGTCGATAATGAGCGTTGGGCGGCTGGTGTGCCTGCTGGACGCCTTCAAGGCTGGGAACGAGAGCTTCACCCGGAGTATCCCACCACAAAAACCTATAAGGCGCTTTTTCATGCCGCCTTGTTAATGGCTGAAACAGAATCCATCGATTTGGTTGTCACTGGATTACCGGTTTCCCAGTTTCATGAGCCACAACGTAAGTCTGACCTTGTGCAGCGTTTAAAAGGTGTCCATCAAGTGACGCCTAAGCGCAGCATCACTGTTCATGACGTCAAAGTGCTGCCGCAGCCTGCCGGTGCCTATATGGATCTGGTTCAAACAGGTGGTGATTTGGGCTTGATTGAAGAAGGTCGCGTCGTCGTCATAGATCCAGGCTTCTTTTCTGTTGACTGGGTTGCCCTTGAGGCTGGAGAAATTCGCTACAGCTCATCAGGAACCAGTCTTCAGGCAATGTCCGTGCTACTGGAAACCATCGATAAGCTGATATCAGAAGATCACGGTGCCAAAGTAGGTATGGATCGACTTGAAAAAGCCATGAGAACCGGCGACTTACAGGTCCTGCTATTTGGAGAAAAAGTCGATATTTCACCTTATCTGAATGCTGCCATGAAAAAAGTAGCGCCTGTTGCTCTTACAGCTATGCGCCAATCCATGCGTGACGAAAGCATCAATGCGGACTTGGTATTGATCGCCGGAGGTGGAGCCTTGGCTTATAAGGAAGCTGCCAAGGAGATTTTTTCACGAAGCAAGATCATTGTGCCGGAACAGTCTGTTTTGGCGAACGTCCGAGGCTTCTGGTTTTATGGGGCTTGATCATGAGAGTCGTCGTCAACATTCCCCCAGGGAGCCACCCTGAACTGCTCAAAGAATTGGAAAAGACGCCGCCACGGGAACGTGCTGAGCGTCTGAGGATGCTGGCCACCTTTGGGCTAATTCACATGAGCCAGCCCAATCTATCCACCACATCTGCACAGGTGGATGGCCATGCACCAGATGGTGAAGTGACTTCTATGAGTACAGCGCCAGAACCCAAAGCAGAATCACGTAAACAATCATTAAAATCGAAACTAGGGCTGGGCTTATAACATGGCGTTATCAGTTAGCTGGCTCGATGCCAGGTTAAATAAAGAAGCAAAAGAAACCGTAGTAAAAGCTGACCGAGATGGACTAAGTGCTCGGGTATCGCCCAAGGGCAAAATTGTTTTTCAGTTTCGTTATCGGTTCGATGGCAAGCAACAGCGGGTAGACATAGGTACTTACCCACTTATGAAGCTTGCTGAAGCCAGGAATGAGCTGGATAGGTTAAGGGCGGTACTCGACCAAGGCAGAAACCCCAAGCTCTACCTACAGCAGGAACGGGCCAAGTATTCTGCCAATCAAAGCTTCGAATCGATTTTTCGAGACTGGATAGACTCTGCCGGTAAGCAAGGGCTAAAGGAGAAAACGTGGCACTACCAAAAACGCAGCAGTGAAATATATTTACTGCCCCGACTTGGCAAGTACCCATTAACTGACATCAATGAATTGTCCTTGCGAAACTGTCTTCGTGAGGTTTCGGAGTCGTCCCCATCAAACACAGAACGTCTGGTGTCTGTGCTGCACAAGTTTTATGACTGGCTGATTGATGAACAAATTTTGGAAATTAACGCTGCCGCTGGTATCACAGCAAAGAAAGTCGGCGGTAAGAAAGGCAAACGAACTCGGGTGCTAAATGACAACGAGATCAGGATACTTTGGCGCTATTTGCACGAGTCAAAAATTACTGAGAAGAACCGCATCTACATAAAATTGCTTCTGCTATTGGGCGGTCGCAAGGGCGAACTCATTCAAGCTGAAAAGCATCACTTTGATTTGCAATCTGCAATGTGGACAGTGCCCATAGAGATCCGCAAACAAGGAGAGAAAATAGGAGCGCCGATCATGCGGCCATTAATCAAACCAGCTATCGAGCTGATTGAACTGGCGATGCAGATGAGTAAATCAACTTACTTGTTTCCCGCTAACGGACAAGAAGAACTTGCCACAAATGGCTTTGATACCACTATTCCTAACAATGTGAAAATCTGGGCTCGCAGGTCGCTTGGTATTGAGATGGAACACTGGTCTATGCATGATCTTCGAAGAACGATGCGAACGCGAATGTCGGCAATCACGACGCAAGAAGTTGCCGAGTTGATGATTGGCCACAGCAAAAAAGGGTTGGATGCTATCTACAACCAATATCAGTACCTGGATGAAATGCGTCATGCTTACGACGTTTGGTATCAACAACTAGAAACCATCATCGAGCCGACAGGCTTTCCGTTCAACTGGCGTTTCGGACAGTAAAAGAAAGAGGCTCAGTCCTCTTTCTTCTCATACTCTTCCAAGTCTTCAATGTGCCACAGCTTGTTTCGTGTATTTCGGTTGATACGAGGTTGCGGCAAGCTGCCATCTTTTATTCTTCGCCAGAGCGTCGTATAGCTAATGTGGTAACGAGCCATAACTTCGTAAGACGTTAGAAAAGGGGTTACCTGGTGCGCTACTGCTGTCATCTGCATTCTCCTGAAAATCAATGTAAAGCTATCATCGCCTGATTCATCATTTGTTGATGGTCAGAAAGATGCATGATTTGTTAAGAAGATCAGCCCAGCATAAATCCCTGTATTTTTGACATCAAATACCAAGAACATCTTTCAACTTTTCTAGGGCTTGTGTATGTTTGTCATTCGGCATTTTTGCCAAATTGATTTGTTTCCATTTAATGGCAGGAAGCTCACTGACTCCGTCTAAGCCGAGTAGAGACCAATCAGGCTCTCGATTTTTAAAGGATAGCAAAAAAGACTTTTCACTATCGGTCAGGCCTTGGTGAATGAGGTCTACTAGGCGCCCCCTTACGGCTTCCAGCTCCACCAACGGAACATCCGTCTCGGCCATGTTGGTAAATTCACCTTCATAGGTGGCAGTAATATCCTTAAATTGCGGACTGAGTAACTCAGCCATTGGCCGATTATGGCTTGATAAATAAACGAGTAATGCTTTACGAATTTCATCCGTTAGGCCTTCATTCTCCAAAAGCCACTTCACATCAAATAAGTCTCTTGGATGCTGTCTATCTAATGCTGCACATATCTTTCCTGCATACAAATCAGCTAGATCAACAACAGGCATTTCAACATAGCCAAATTCGTCTTCTACAGCTGCGCAAACTTCCATCAACTTTGGTTCATAAACAGTACCGCGCAATACAGGTGATAGCTCGACTTTGATCTGCACACCGTTGCGAGCAACGATCAACCTTAGAGCATCGCGTTTTGAGCGATAAGCTTCCGTTAGCTCGATATCTTTAAATGCTATTTTTAAATCTGAGCTAATAGCATCAAGTGCATCGCAAATTTCCTGCAAGGCATCATCACGGCTCTTCATTGGCAGATACACCAAATCAATATCGACCGATAAACGAGGAAAGTCTCTGACAAATAAATTGATTGCTGTACCACCTTTGAGGGCAAAGCATTGCTGTTTGGCAACGAAAGGCAATACCTGTATCAAAAGCTGTACTTGTTTGTAATAAATACTATTTCTATCCATCGCTGAACTTATCCTTTACTTGCTAACGCCATATGCTGAGGTACGGTTATCAGATACTCTGTATCCAGCTTCCCACCTTTAGCAACAACACGCTTACCTGAACCTAAGTCGTAATTTTCTACATTTAACTTATCAAACCAAGGATAAGCTTGGCGTTTTGCAAACCAAAAGAATAAGCGTTTGACCTTTACGCTTTTACACTCCTTTAAGAGCGCATCAAGCTTTCTTGGAGATAAGTTCACCAACCCCTGCATTAGCTCATCGGCATGTTCAAATGACACACTTTCAGGCAAATCCATCAACACTTCCAATATGGCTTTTTCCGGACATGAAAAATATACAGGTGGTAATTGCTCTCCCCATTCATGCTTTTTAACGAACGCTATATCTTGGGATAAGCTATCAGGCCACAGTTTACTTGTACTATGTCCTTCGAACTTAATTGGCAATGACAGTCTCGCAAGCCAGGAAGGAAGCTTTTTCGTTGCATATAAATGAATATGAGGCGTACTTCCTAATGATAAATATTGCGACAAACCAGATATGGACAATGCCGACAATCCACCGACCACGATAGACGGAAGTTGTTCATCGACACTTTTTTCCATCATACGCTGCATTGAAGCTACTACGCCTTCCCAAGTGACTGCTCGGGAATACTGACTGTAAACACCTGTAGCTAGTAGCAACAACGTATCGGTTTTGACAGCATTATCTAACGCATGAGCACTCAAGCCTTGCTCTGCAAGCCACTTCTTTGTAGCTAACATGCCATAAGGTAAAAGAGTTTTAAGAGATTGCTTATATGACTCTTTCACCGTTTCACGCTGGGAATGACTAACCATTTCTAAACACCAAACCCTTCTTCTAGTTTATCTCTTTAGGATTTCGCGGCGCATATCGCCGTAAAACCTAGCTTTAATAAACTAACACAACAAAGAAAAGTTTACCATTCTTTCTATTTACGGCGCATAACGCCGTATAATTGCCATTTATTAAACCAGCCCAGCTATTAACCCTAGCGATAAAATATCAAGCCCCATCCGCAGAGGTACTTATTGGCTCAAACCTATGAATAACATGGGCTACAAGGCGGTTTGTGTCATGAATTGCAAGCAACACGCCCTACGAGAAAAATTTGTACACACTGTTTGTACACTCGTAACGATGACACATCAAAAACCACAATAATTAACCTTTTAAATTCAAAAACTTACAAACAAAAACTAGAGATGATCGCATTTATTCCGCTTTTGTAATGTCGAAACCAAAGTACCAAAAGCAGGAGGTACTTTCTTCATCATACCCAGTAACCACAGGGCCTACAGCCAGATTTGTGTCATGGAATTTTCGCCAAAGGCCTCTAAAACGGAATTTGTACTCAAGTTTGTACACACTTTCCGAGGTTACGCTTGAACATCATTGAAAAGCAAAGAAACGAGAAAAAGACAAAAATCCTTTAAATTCAGTACGTAGAGATGTGATTGTGGTGTGCAATGAAAGGTGGTTTTAAGCGTTGAAAGACTGGGCGGCATCAGGGTGCGAGATAATCGCAAAGGTGCGTCGTTTATTAATTTCGGTAGTTAAATTAGACATGTAAGCTGCTTTTAGTCATAACAAAGCACACCTAGCGGCTCTAAAAACGAGAGTCCTCGGTGCGCACTGAAAAATAAAATAGAATTGCGGGCATTATACCCTGTTTGTCTTAGCCAAAAAAGCAGCGATTGTAAGTAATTATTCCCCCTTGATAAGCAATTTTCGTTGTTCACTTTTTTGCTAAGCTTGTGTAATCAAGTTGTAACGCATACTATTGACAAATTGCACGGAGGGATATCAATTTAGGTCATGAAAACCAGTAAGCTCAGTATTCGATTATTATGGTATATCACGCCATTAGTGATCTTACCTTTGTTGTTTTTAGGTGGCTTTACGTTAACCAATGTGACCAATTCAACAAAAAAACAAGCAGAGCTTATTGTGAGTCGCTTTGTTGAGCAGCAACAGCATAAAATTTTCAACTATATTGACTCATTTCATTCCATCACTCGCCTTTTATCAACCTCTCCGGTACTTGCCGATTTTTTAGCACGCGAGCCTAATTCGAAAAATCAGTATATAGAACACCTCGGCGAGTTAATGAATGTATTTGCCAGTTACTCAGAAGCGTACCCTGATATTGTCAGCATTAACTATGTTGACTCGCAAGGTAAAAGTGATGCGTTTTATTCGAGCCAATTAACTCCTGCGCCTAAAAGTTACCCGTTTTTTGATCAAGTTCTACAGTCTAATTTACGTCAACAACAATTTATGATCCCCAAAGAAGACGGCTCAACCAGTCTTTATTTTGTGCACCCTATCTACAATATCGACTATTACTTAAAACGACCCCAAGAGTTAGGCTTTATCGTTGTTCATGTTGAACCATCAATTTTGAACACCAGTATTTTAGAAGCCCCTTTTAATAACACCTTAAACCTATTTTTGACCAGTAAAGGGCAAATACTCTTTAGCTCCGACTACGATTTACGGGGCAACTATTTAAGTGAGTATGAATTAGAACAAATTAAAGGCTTGGCCGATTATGGCAAGCTGTCTAGCATTGAACTGTCGAGTATCGATAAAGAAGAGCGTATTATTTATGCGGTACAAATGACCGATGGCGATTATTACGTATCGACCACGCCCAAAGATTTACTTTACCAATCTGGTAAAGCCATTAGTTTAATCACCGCGCTGATTGTGATCATCTCGGTTATTTCGTTACCCATTTTAATTTATATTGTGGTACGCAATTTACTACTCACCCCTGTTGAGTTATTGGGTGCGGCCAGCCATCGCGTTGGAGATGGTGACTTATCGGTGTATTTACCCGCCCACACCAATGATGAAGTCGGTGTATTATTTAACGACTTTAACCACATGGTGAACCAGATTCGTCATTATCAAGATGAGTTAAAAGAGTATAAACACCACCTAGAAGATAAAGTTGAAAGCCGTACAAAAGCACTTGAAGCAATGAACAACAAGCTTGAAATAGCCATTGCACAAGCTGAACAAGCGAATCAACTTAAAAGTCGTTTTTTAGCGAATATGAGTCATGAAATTCGCACGCCTCTTACTGCCATTATGGGGTTTACCGAACAGCTACTTCACAATAAAGATGCCGTGAATGACGACCAGCATTTAAGCACTATTTTAAGAAACTCAAAACACCTGCTTGAGCTCATTAATAACATTCTCGACTTATCAAAGATTGAAGCTGAGAAGCTTGCTGTAGAGTGTGGGCCATGCTCAGTCGTCCAATTAATTCATGATCTTGATTCGATTATTCGTCCACTGGCAAACGAAAAACGATTAGAGTTTACAATTAACTACAGCCTGCCAATTCCTAAAAGTATTAACAGTGATACGACCCGTTTAAAGCAAATATTAATCAACATAGCCAGTAATGCGGTGAAATTTACCGAACAAGGGCATATCTCCATTGATATTCGCTACAACAGTGCAAAACAATATTTAGAATTTGCGATTCAAGATACAGGTATTGGTATGTCAGAGCGCGAAGTTGAACGGGTGTTTAAACCGTTTGAACAAGCCGATGCCACAACAACTCGCCGCTTTGGCGGTACTGGGTTAGGACTTTGTATTTCGAAAAACTTGGCTCAGCTATTAGGAGGAGATGTTTACCTTAAGAGCGAGCCCGGTATAGGCAGCTGTTTTACAGTGCAAATTGCGTGTCACCTAAAACCAGAACAACAACAAAATGACGCCTTTATTCACAACTTAGAGCAATTGTCTCCAAGCAAAGATCTACAGCTTTCTTTTGCCTCAAATAGTTTTGATGCAAATATATTGGTCGCCGAAGATAACCCTGATAACCAATTGCTTATCAAACTGTTATTACAGACCTGGGG
This sequence comes from Pseudoalteromonas sp. MBR-15, assembly GCF_053628915.1. Lineage (NCBI taxonomy): Bacteria > Pseudomonadati > Pseudomonadota > Gammaproteobacteria > Alteromonadales > Pseudoalteromonadaceae > Pseudoalteromonas > Pseudoalteromonas sp. MBR-15. The sequence continues at coordinate 23,282 of NZ_JBRJHH010000021.1, read as the reverse complement.
ACTTGAGCCAGACATCGCGAAAAACGGTGCAGAAGCCGTTGAAATGGCACTCGTCAATGACTACCAACTCATTATTATGGACATGCAAATGCCTGTTATGGGTGGTTTAGAGGCGACGCAAATGCTGCGCCATGCAGCCTACGATGGCCCAATCATCGCGCTTACGGCAAATGTAATGAAAACCGATGTTGACACCTATCTCGAAGCAGGCTGTGATGAAGCACTTGCAAAACCGATTGATAAAAATGCCCTTGAGCAAGTGCTGGTTAGTTATTTAAATATTGAAAAAGACAGTCAAAACAAGTGGGAAAATTTACTCAAAAGTGAGAAGTTCCAGCAAATTAACGACAACTACCGTTCTAAATTACCTGACTACCTCAACCAAGTCGTGCAGTTGTACCGAACTAAAGAGTGGGAAGCATTACGCTCGCTGGCACACAGTCTAAAAGGCAGTGCGGGTTGCTTTAGCTTTGAGGAAATCCATGATACTGCGGGGCAACTCGAAACGGCACTACGCAGTAACCAAGCCCAGCAAATAGAACAAAGTTACGAAATGCTTATTAGTGCGTTAAAAAAGGCTTCTTAAACGCTAGAAGCGTAAAGTTAAGCCCATTAAAATGGCATCTTCGTTACCTGTTGCTGTCGGATAATAATTTTTTCGCACCGACATATGAGAAAAACCTGCACGCTCGTATAGTGCAATGGCACGCGTGTTTGACTCTCGCACTTCTAAAAATAGATTTTCAGCGTGCTGTTGCTCACCATGATGAATAAAAGCATCTAAAAGCTGCTTTGCAATGCCCTGCCCCTGATGATTTGGCGCCACACAAATATCCATTAACGTGTAGTCAGGCCCAGCTTGCTCACCAATGTAAAAACCAAGCATCTCATCACCTTGAAAAGCGGCAAGATTAAAGTAACGTCCAGCTAAACACGACAACATGGTTTTTTCGGTCCATGGATGACTGTGACAGGCATTTTCGATTGTCATTAGCTGAGTTATATAATTTGCATCAACAGGCTTAAAGCTTATCAAGTTGTTCACCAATTAAAGACCACAATTGTTTTTTTTGCTCACTGTTAAGTTTCTCACTTGGTAAGGCTAAACAGCCATCCTGCCAGCTTATATTTGGCGCTTTGACAACGTGTGTAATCACCAAAGGAGCACATGCTTTTTCAAGATCGTGATGAAACTGTAACGAGAGTGTAAGCGGCGTTTGCTCAGACATTGGCGCATGTTCTACTTGAACATCAGGCACTGTTCGATAGTGTTGGTTTAACTCTAAAGATTGTACAGAAAATATCGCAGCGTAACTTGGATTCATAACAACTCAATCATGATTAAGAGCAAGTAATATAGGGAGATTTGCGATTAAAGTAAAGCGGGAAGAAATGGCAGGGGCGGAGAGATTCGAACTCCCAACCGTCGGTTTTGGAGACCGCTGTTCTACCAATTGGAACTACGCCCCTGCAATGACGATGAATTATATAGAGCTTTTTATAAAGGTAAAGTAAAAAAACACAGTTTATGGTTCAACTGCTTTCAAAATAAACAAAACGGCGAATTAGCAAGCTAACCACGCGCTTTATTAAAACATTGCTGACTAAAAGTTAAACTTAAACAGGCATAACCTTTCTAGTAATACCTTATTTGGTTAATTAAAAAGAGAAAAATTTATTCTTCCAAAACATAACATTGCTGAATAACGCTCTGAATATGAGCAATAAATGCTTTCACTTTTGTGAGTGGATATCTACGTCCAGAATAAAAAGCGTATAGAACTAAATCTTCAGGCTCATCAGCTAGTGAGTCAATTTTAGTTAATAACCCTGCATTTAACTCTTTACTGCACGACTCATCAGGAAGTATCGCAAAGCCTAAGCCCTTGAGTGCTGCGGCCTTTGCCATATGCCCACTATTCACTTTGTAACGGGATGCAACATTAACGGCACCTGCTCGTTTGAATCTCCAAGGCATACCCTGCAATACTGATAAGCTTGTAATGCAGGGAAGCTTACAGAGTTCAGCAGTTGAGCTTGGTTTAGTGTATTTTTCTAATAAACAAGGGGATGCCACAACACAACTAGGCCAACGCACTAACTCTTTTGCAACCCACCCCGAATCTTCCACAGGACCTCGCCCAAAACGTATCACAACATCAAACCCTTCTAATAACCCCTCTTCGGGGTTGAGCTGAGTATCACAACTTAACTGGATTTTAGGGAACTTATGGCAAAACTCAGCCATAGCCTCAGCCATAAAAGGTAAGTCAGGCGTAATCACTTTTAAATGCCCTGACACTAAATCACTATTTTGATGGACTTCTTGTAAAACATCTCCCATCGCAACAATAAGCGGCGTTAAGTTGTGATACAGAAGCTCGCCCGCTTCTGTTGCTACCATTTTTCGCGTTGTACGTTCTAATAATCGTATATTCAACGCCTGCTCAAGAAGCGCAACATGACGACTCACATTAGATTTAGGAATTTGGCACAGCTCGGCTGCCCGCTTAAAGCTCAGTTGTTCATATACTTTCTTAAAGCTCAGAAGCCACTGTAATTCAATATTATTCAGCAAAACTATCTCACTATATGGGATTTACAAACCAAAATTACCATATTTATCCTATTTATTGGACTAGTGATAATCATCTTTCTTCTTAACAACTGGGAATATTCAGATGAGTTCAGTTAAACATATAGCCATTATAGGTGCGGGTGTTGCGGGTCTTACATTAGCGATATTTGCACGAAAACAAGGTATCAAGGTCACTTTATTCGAAAGAAACAACAGTTTTTCTACAATCGGTGCGGGTGTTACTCTGTGGCCCAATGCGACCTTTGTGCTTGAGCAACTTGGTTTAATAGATGATTTCATCCACTGTGGTGGGCAGCCAGTGGCAATGCGACAGTACGACAAACAAGGCACCCAACAGACTGAGTTTAACATTCAAACATTAAATTCTTTGTGTGGGTTTCCAACTATAAGCATATTACGGTGTGACTTAATAAATAGGCTTGCAGAGCAGCTCGAGGCACTCGGCGCCAATATTCACTTTAATCAAGCAATCAATACTCATGACATTGTGCAATTAAAAGAGCAGTTTGATCTTGTGGTTGGCTGCGATGGGCGAATGCAGTCGAAAGCAAGAGAGTACCTGTATAAAAAACCTATGCCAGCTAAATACCAAGGCTTCATTAACATCATAGGCATCAGCAAACTCGAACGGCTCCCTTTCGAGCAAACAATTCATGACTTTAGAGATAATAATGAACGCTTTGGCATAGTCCCCGTTGCAAACCAGTATTGTTACTGGGCTGCGGCATGGCCTTGTCACCTTGATAAAACGAAACCAATAGAGCGGTGGTATGAAGAAATGCATCAGCGCTTTCAGGACTGGCCTAAAAAGGTTCAGCAGGTGCTTAATAGTTATGATCCAGGGAGTTTAAAACGTATATTTGTACATGATATCGACCCACTCCCCTATTGGCACCATGAGAATCTCATTATTATCGGTGATGCCGCACATGCCCCCTTACCCACATCAGGTCAAGGTGCTAGCCAAGCGCTTGAGGATGCTTGGCACTTAGCTCTATTATTCAAGACAGAATGTAGTCTTAATGTTATCTTGGAAAAGTTCTATGAAACTCGTATTCATAAAGCCACCAGTGCCCAAAACATCGGTAGACTGGTAGCCCAGCATATCTTTGAACAAGCATCACATTCAAGCAGTGAGGCACCTAGCATATCAGCACATCAACTCAGTCAACTCTATATGAAAGGGCTAACTAGATAATATTTATACTAATTCACTAAATGATACCATTGCGCTTAATTAAGCGGTCTATTTTGAGGCAATAAAACCGCATTGATAACAAGGCAAAAATGTCGTTATTTAGTTGTTATTAACGCGGGTAGCGACAGGCTTAATCACTCAAAATGATTAAGTATTATTGCAAATTGGTATGATAGGCGATTAAATAGCAAAAAGCCCGCTTGAAAAAGCGGGCTTTACATCTTTATTAATGATCAGTGTGAGGGGTTACCTCACAGTGAATTATTCCCACTCGATAGTTGCAGGTGGCTTACCTGAAATATCGTAAACAACGCGTGAGATACCATCAATTTCGTTAATGATACGGTTAGACACCACACCCAAGAACTCATAAGGTAAGTGTGACCAACGCGCTGTCATGAAGTCGATTGTTTCTACACAACGCAATGATACAACCCAATCATACTTACGCGCATCACCCATTACACCCACTGATTTAACAGGTAGGAATACCGTAAACGCTTGGCTTACTTTGTGGTAAAGCTCAGCTTTGTGTAGCTCTTCGATGAAGATAGCGTCTGCACGGCGAAGTAAATCACAGTATTCTTTCTTGATCTCGCCCAGTACACGTACACCTAAACCTGGCCCTGGGAATGGGTGACGGTAAAGCATGTCGTACGGTAAACCTAGCTCAAGACCGATTTTACGTACTTCGTCTTTGAATAGCTCACGTAAAGGCTCAACAAGACCCATTTCCATGTCGTCTGGTAAACCACCTACGTTGTGGTGAGACTTGATTACGTGTGCTTTACCTGTTGCTGATGCAGCAGATTCGATCACGTCTGGGTAGATAGTACCTTGACCTAACCAACGTGCATTCTTCAGTTTCTTCGCTTCTGAATCAAATACTTTGATAAATGTATGACCAATTGCTTTACGCTTGTCTTCTGGGTCTGATTTACCGGCAAGATCTGCAAGGAATTGATCTTCAGCATCTACTTTGATGATGTTTAGGCCAAACTTGTTACCAAACATATCCATGACTTGTTGGCCTTCGTTTAAACGAAGTAAACCGTTATCAACAAATACACAAGTCAGCTTGTCGCCAATCGCACGGTGAATAAGCATCGCAACAACCGATGAATCAACACCACCTGAAAGACCTAAGATAACTTCATCGTCACCGACTGTTTCTTTAATTCGCTCAATCGCATCGTCGATGATTTTTGCAGGTGTCCAAAGCTTTTCACAGCCACAGATATCAATCGCAAAACGCTCAAGAAGACGAAGACCTTGGTGAGTATGTGTCACTTCTGGGTGGAATTGTACGCCATAAAAACGCTTTTCTTCCCATGACATAGCAGCATGTGGACACGTTGATGTTTTAGCGGTCGTTTTGAAAGTATCAGGTACTTCCATTACTTTATCGCCGTGGCTCATCCATACATCAAGTACGCCTGCGCCGCCATCTGTAATGTGATCTTCAATAGCATCGAATAACGCACAGTTGCCTACTTTTTCAACTTGCGCATAACCAAACTCTTTCTTATCTGAGCTGTGTACACTTCCGCCAAGTTGCATTGCCATTGTTTGCATGCCGTAACAAATACCAAGTACAGGCACGCCTGCATTAAATACATACTCTGGAGCACGTGGGCTGTTATCAAGCGTTGTTGACTCAGGGCCACCCGACAAGATAATACCTTGTGGGTTAAACTCGCGGATTTGCTCTTCTGTTACATCCCAAGCCCACAGCTCACAGTAAACACCAATTTCACGTATACGACGTGCGATTAATTGCGTGTATTGCGAACCAAAATCTAAAATGAGAATTCGTGAATCGTGAATGTCTTTGCTCATGGAGTATCTCGTTAGTCAGGAACTGCTCTCCCACAGGGGAGATGAAAAATAAATAAGGGCTAGCATATGCTAGCCCATGTAATTTCAATACGTTACGGTTATTAACCTAAACGGTAGTTTGGCGCTTCTTTGGTGATTTGCACATCGTGAACATGTGATTCACCCATACCAGCCGACGTTACACGGACAAACTGAGGTTTAGTATTTAACTCTTCAATTGTCGCACAGCCAGTTAAGCCCATTGCACTGCGAAGACCACCCACTTGTTGGTGAATGATTGTCGCAATAGGTCCTTTATAAGCAACACGGCCTTCGATACCTTCAGGAACAAGCTTGTCTGCTTCGTTCGATTTCTGGAAGTAACGGTCTGATGAACCTTCTTTTTGGTTCATCGCACCAAGGCTACCCATACCACGGTATGACTTGTAGTAACGGCCTTGATATAGCTCAACTTCACCTGGTGCTTCTTCTGTACCCGCGAGCATTGAACCCACCATGACACATGATGCACCCGCAACCAGTGCTTTTACGATATCGCCAGAGAAACGAATACCACCGTCAGCAATAACAGGAATGTCACGGCCTTTTAAGCCTTCAACTGCATCTGAAATAGCGGTGATTTGTGGTACACCACATCCTGTAACGATACGTGTAGTACAGATAGAGCCTGGGCCAATGCCCACTTTAACGGCATCAACACCCGCATCAGCAAGGGCAATTGCACCTTCAGCTGTCGCAACGTTACCCGCTACGATTTGTAAATCTGGGTATGTTTGACGAGTTTGTGCAACACGGTCGATAACACCTTGTGAGTGACCATGTGAAGTATCGATAAGTAATACGTCAACACCCGCTTCAACAAGGGCAGCGATACGCTCATCAGTACCTGGGCCAACACCTACAGCAGCGCCTACACGTAAACGACCTTGTTCGTCTTTACATGCGTGAGGTTTGTCTTGTGCTTTTTGATAATCTTTTACAGTGATCATGCCTTTCAGTTTAAATGCATCATCAACTACAAGAATTTTTTCGATACGGTGCTCGTGCATGAGACCTAAAATTTCATCGCGGTCTGCACCTTCTTTTACAGTCACTAACGATTCTTTTTTCGTCATCACTGTAGAAACAGGCTGCTCAAGTTTAGTTTCAAAACGCATATCACGGCTTGTAACAATACCTACAAGGTTATTGTCAGCGTCGGTTACAGGGAAACCTGAAAAACCTTTTTCTTCTGAAAGCGCGATAGCATCAGCAATTGTTAGATCCGCAGTCACAGTAACAGGGAAAGAAACAATACCTGCCTCGTACGTTTTTACTTTACGTACGTTTTTAGCTTGCTCTTCGATTGTCATGTTTTTGTGGATAAAACCTAAACCGCCTTCTTGCGCTAGCGCAATCGCCAAGCGAGCTTCTGTTACAGTATCCATAGATGCTGAAACTAGCGGCAAGTTAAGTTTGATACCACGCGTTAAGCGAGTTGAAATATTTGCCGTGTGTGGCAAAACAGTAGAATGACCTGGTACTAAAAGTACGTCGTCAAAGGTAAGAGCTTCTTTAGCAATTCTAAGCATTTTGGCAACTTCTCACATGTGGATCTGAGTATAAGGAATTGCGGCCAAATTTTATCAGCGTTATGCGCATGAGTAAATAAAATTCCGCATTTATTTATGATAAAGTAGACGCAGTTTATTTTATTGGGGTTTTAAATGGCTTTAACGCACTCAACACAGCCTATTTATACGGTCTCGCGCCTAAATAAGGAAATTCGCCATGTTTTAGAGCAAGGCTTTTCATCACTTGTGTTAACGGGCGAGATTTCTAATTTTATTGCCCCGGCTTCAGGCCATTGGTATTTCACTTTAAAAGACGACAGAGCTCAAGTGAAAGCGGCTATGTGGCGAGGCAATAACCGTGGACAGACTTTTCGCCCAACAAATGGCGCGCAAGTCACAGTGCGTGCTCGGGTTTCATTGTACGAACCGCGCGGTGATTATCAACTCATTGTTGAGCATATGGCACCGGCTGGTGAAGGGTTACTAAAACAAGAATTCGATGCACTGAAAATGCGCCTTGCCGCTGAAGGCCTTTTTAGTTCTGCACATAAAAAGCCCCTCCCCACTACGATAAACCGCGTTGGTGTCATTACCTCTGCGACCGGGGCTGCCATCCGCGATATTTTAACCGTTTTAAAGCGTCGCGCACCGCAGCTTGAAGTTGTGATTTACCCTGCCATGGTGCAAGGGGCTGATGCCCACAGCCAACTTATTGAAAAAATTAATATTGCTAACCAACGACATGAAGTTGATGTATTAATACTCGGTCGTGGCGGTGGCTCATTAGAAGATCTATGGTGCTTTAACAATGAACAACTCGCCCGCGCTATATTTGCCAGTGAATTACCTATTGTCAGCGCAGTTGGGCATGAGGTCGACACCACAATCAGTGATTATGTAGCCGATATACGTGCCGCTACACCTTCTGCCGCTGCCGAGCTTGTTAGCCCTAACACGCAGGAGCTACACAATAAAGTCAGTCAGTTAGTGAAGCATTTACACCATGCATTTAAACATACACTGTCTGTTAAACGCAGCACTGCGACACAGTTTGAACATCGTTTGCAGCTGTGTCATCCGCGTAACCAGTTAAACCAGCAAACTCAAAAATTAGATGAGTTAACCCTCGCATTGCACAGCGCTATTAACGGTAAAATTCAGCATTATGAGCGCGTTCTTGCAAACTTAACACCGCGTTTAATGCAGCGTTCACCTGAAAAGCAGCTGGCCAGAAGCGAACATCAATTAGTGCAATTACATGGCCGTTTAACGCAAGCTATGCAACAACAGCTCTCAATCTCTCGTAACACCCTTTCACTGCAAGCAAGCCGTTTAGACTCGGTGAGTCCGCTAAGCGTGCTAGCACGTGGCTACAGCATCACTAAAAATGAGCACGGTCACGTTGTGAAGTCAGTGGCTGATATCAAATCAGGGGAATTATTGATAACTGAACTAGCGGACGGCCAATTAAAATCAAACGTGATCTAGCTGTGCGTTATTTACTGTTCAGTACTAACAATGATGCTCAGAGTATCGTCGCTTGATGTGGAAGAAGAGTATTTAAACTGCTTCCACCAGCCTTGCTCCATCAACTTATCGCTGATATTTCGCCAATAATGTGCAGGAAGTGAATCAACCCCTTCAGGCTGTTGCAATTTAAATTCACAGACGGAGGTTTTACAGTTGGCAACAGTCATATCTGGCTGTACAGGTAAATCGGCCATGATGAGAAAGTCTGCCATGGCCGTTTCTGTTTGATACGCCCATGCTTCATCACGCGCCTGCTCTTCTAATAAACTGTGCAATGCCTCGGTACGCGAATTAATCTGTTGAGGTGAGACAACCGCCGCTTTGTAACTGGCTATAATTGTTTGTTGATTTGCCACTTGCTGCTGTAACTCTTCAATTTGTTGCACAAGCTCAGTTGCCGTAGCGGATTCTATAGGCGCCTTGTTGAGTGGCTCATTTTGAGCGCTCATGGTTTCAGGTTTTTTAATGCTCACAGATGAGGTTTCATGCGGTTCATAACCAGCAACACTCGGCGCTGCTGGCTCAATGTCAGGCGTTGTTGTAGCAGAAAAAGATTGATAGAACGACATCGCAGCAGCGCCACATAAAAAAGACGCTGCAACGACTAACCCTAAAGATAATTTAGACACTTCCGTTGCCCTTTAAATAACAATTAATTGAAATTACAACATAGCACTCGTATGCGATTCATTGCTAGGGGTGGCTGCACTGTCATCTAAAAAGTTTTGATTCATGCTTTCTGCGGGGCATGGGCAGTTTGGTTTACCAACCACCTTAGCTGGCACCCCAACCACCGTTGTATGGGCAGGAACAGGACTCAATACCACAGAGTTTGCGCCAATACGCGCACCCTCACCGACTTCTATATTACCAAGTACTTTTGCACCCGCGCCAATTAAAACGCCTGCGCGAATTTTAGGATGGCGATCGCCTTGCTCATTACCCGTACCGCCTAATGTCACAGACTGTAGAATCGATACGTTATCTTCGATAACCGCGGTTTCACCAATTACAATCCCAGTTGCATGGTCAAACATAATACCATGACCGACTTTACAAGCAGGATGGATATCAACGCCAAATACTTCTGAGGTTCTACTTTGAATAAAGCGAGCAAGCTCTTTTCTGTTTTGCAGCCATAAACAATGTGCGAGTCGGTGTGCTTGTATTGCATGGAAGCCCTTTAAGTTAAGTATCACAGTTAAATAACTATCGGCTGCGGGGTCACGATCTTTAACAGCTTTTATGTCATGGGCCACATGCGTTAGCATTAAGTCACATTTTACAAAGGCTTGGTCAAATAATTCACGAATAGTAAATGCTGACACGACGGCATCTGCCAGCTTATTAGCAACAATAAAACTCAGCGCCGACCCCAAACACTCATGATTTAACACACACGAGTAAACATGACTTGCTAATAATGGTTCGCGAGTAACGACTTCGTTTGCTTCTTCGCGAAGCTGTTGCCAAATTTCATGACGCATATTTTTGCCTTTCTGGTTGTACCTAACTGCTATGCCTTAAGTTTAACGGATTTGTAGCAAGATGTACTAACCCGTTGTTTATTTGTTCTGGTTATATCTAATAACCAGAGTGTCATCGCTACTTTTTTGTTATCAAACGGTTATTTTAGTGCAAGCCAATACGACAGTGACCGATACAACATCAATCGAACCACTTAAAATAATTCGCTTATATTTCAATAACAAAACCAATATGACATCTTGGCTGTCATATGCCAAAATAGGGACTGGCGTATCGCTGACGGCGTAAAAAACAAAAATAATCATTAAATTTACATCATCAACTTAACAAGGAAACGATGATGAAAAACGACGTACTAAACTCACATAAACTAGGTTATAAACTTTACTTTCAAGATGGTGATAACCAAATCGCATGCTTTGGTCACATTATGAGCGGCAAAGAAGAAATATATGTAAACGATGAATTGGTTAGTGAAAAGCGCAGCTTCGGCTTTAAAAGTCGTCACGACTTTAACTACCAAGATAATGCGTATGCAGTCGAATTTAAGATGCAAAATATGCTAACAGGCAAGCTTGAATGTTCGTTTTTTAAAGCTGGCAAATTGGTAAAGCAAAGCACGCAAACCGCACTGACTGATAACCCAAAACAAGTTGCTATGGTTACCTTAGGTTGCTTTATTGGGGGGGCTATTTTTGGTTTTGCCTTTATCACACTTATCGAGCCGTTTATTGGGAAGTAAGTGATGCAATTAAACCCTAATACAATTAAAACATTAAGGCTTAAGTTCGACTGGACACAACAGCAGTTGGCCGACGCCTGTGATGTGAGCCTACGAACCATTCAACGCGTTGAAAAAGAAGGTGCGGCATCAAAAGAAACCACCATGAGCCTATGTGCGGTATTTGAAGTACGCCAAGGTGAGCTTATCAAACTAGACGATGAACCAGCCGTTGAAAGCGAAGCAAAAGCAGTATCGAAGCAAAACTTGGCCGCAATTGTTGCAGCTTCATCGTGTGTTAGTTTTGCACTGGGTATGGCAACAGTATTTGTTATTTTTTAGGAGTGAACGATGAAAAAAGAACAGCGTGGTCACGCAGTACTCATCGCCTTTGTTGCAGCAACCTTGTTGTTAGCTATCGGCGTGGAAGTTGGCGCATTGTTATAACAAATAGATTAACTGTCAGAGTTGAGCCTTGGTGTGATTCTGGCAGAAAACTAAATAGCAAAACCTTAAAACCGACTCAACAGCCTCTCTATTACGTAAAACAGGTTACTTAAAATATGAGTAACCTGTTTTACTGTTATTTGAAGTATCGACTTATTCCCTGTTGTAACACCTTCACAATGCAGTAAAATGAACTGCGCAATAAATTAAGTGCTTCGGATTATTTTTTACATCAACAACAGTGAAAACTCAGCATTTATTGCTAATCTTAATTGAGTAGTCATGGTCAGGAACCAATGTGGTTGAATCAAAAGAATTTTTGAAATTAATACTTGATACCATCTCAGAGCATATCGTTGTTATCAATGAGCTGGGCGATATCATATTTGTTAATCGCAGTTGGCAAACGTTTGGCGATGAGAATAACTGTGACTGTGATATTCAATGGCAGAAACAAAATTACTTAGCTATCTGCAAGTCAGCCGCAATACAAGGCGATGATTTTGGAATAAAAGCCTTAGCAGGTCTCAATAAAGTCATCAATAATCAAGAACCTGAATTTTACTTAGAGTACCCTTGTCATAGCGACATCGAAAAACGCTGGTTTATGATGCGTGCTGTGCCACTGGAGTATAATGCGCAGCGTTTCGTGGTGATTAGTCATTTAAACATCACTGAACGAAAACTTGCTGAACAGCAAGTTCAAGAGTTAGCGCATATTGATGGTCTGACACAAATTGCTAATCGACGTCATTTTGATGACTTTTATGAGCAAGAGTGGAGCCGCTGCATGCGACTCAAACTTCCCATATCGCTGGCGATGATTGATTTAGATAACTTCAAACTTCTCAATGATAACTTTGGCCATGTCGTTGGTGACACCTGCCTAAAAGAAGTCGCAAAAATACTGCCCGACTACGCGCGTAGACCTGGCGATTTATGTGCAAGATACGGTGGCGAAGAATTTATATTAGTGATGGGAAATACTCACTGTTTACAGGCTCAAATGCTATTAACGCGTTTTATGGCCGAGCTTACAGCATTAAAGCTCCCCGAACTGGCTGGCCACCCTTTAACAGTCAGTATTGGTTTGGCAACACTTGTGCCAAACGTCGCTGATAATGCCATGCAATTGATCGAAATGGCCGATAATGCACTTTATCAAGCGAAGGATACTGGCCGCAACAAACTTGTTGTTGCTGATCACTACCCACAAACAAATAAAGAAGAGTGCCCCTAAAGGAGCACTCTATTGTGTGTTATTGAAACACCTTTTCTACATCAACGACTGATATATTTTTCGCTGGAATAGCGAGCTTATAATCAGCAATCACGTTGTCTTCCGCGACAAGTTCTGCTGGTTTTTCTGCGTTATAAACCATAGGCGATGTTTGCTCTGACGCTAAGCGCTTTTGCATGTCTTTACCGTCACCTGTAATAAACACATAGTGAATATTGTCGGTTTGCAGATTCTCGCGAATAACACGGTTCACATCCTCAAGTGTTAGCTTTTCAAGCTTGCCACGTACATAGTCAACAAAGCTCTCTGTATTATAAAACTCACTATCTAGCGCGTAGCCTAGTTGGCGGTCTTGGCTTGCCACCATTTGTGGCACAAAGTTAATTAAGAAGTTGCGCGTTGCTTCAAAATCTTCTTTGCTGATGCCGTTTTTAATAAGCTTATCTAACTCGAATAACGCGGTACGGGTTGCAAAGTGCGCATCGTTATTAGAGCGCAATGGACGCAGCCATACTTGGAAAATTTGCTCAGAGCGGCCTAAGTTCGCATCAGGCTTAGTTTGGAACATACCACGTGGGAAGTATTCAATGTACGCATAGTCACCATAGTTCATACCACGGGTTTGACGAATACGCTGATACAAAAAGCTATTTGAACTTCTGTGCTCGCCAAAGTATGAACGCACTAACCATAATGCAGTCCAATCTTCACTACTACGAATCGTCTCTATTGGGAAACCAAACGACACGGCTGTTGATTGCGCCGACTTTTCAACAATGGTGGCATGGTGACCACTCAGTGCTGGCGCATCGGGAATTACTAAACGGCTTTCTTTGCCTTCTGGCAGCGATGTTAAATCTTTTAGCATCGCCGATTTTACATCGCTTGGAATCGCACCAATTAAACCTACGGTTAGTTTTGATTGTGTGAATTGCTTGTCGTAAAACGCTTTTACATCATCAAGCGTCAATGCTTCCAGATCAGATAAGTCACCATAGTTATAGCTTTCGTATGGGTGGCCTTTATACAGTTGATGATAAAGCACTTCTTTACCGAGCTCTTCATCGTTTGATGCTTTAAGCCCCGCTTTAATGCTATCGATAAGCTCTTTTTTCAGGCGTTTGAAGTCATCTTCTCTAAAACCTGGGTTGAGTAATTGTTCACTCACAAGCGCATACCACTGTGCCGCATTGTCTTTGTGTACACGACCGCGCAACGAAATCATCTCTTTATCGATTTGATACCCAAAGCTACCCGCGAGTGGGTATAACGCTTTTTGAATGTCTTTATAGCTCATCGTTTCTGAGCCACCTTTCGCAAGCATGGCTGCCGTTAATGCGGCGACGCCTTTTTTACCTGCTGGATCGGCCGCGGCACCGGTATTAAATAACCAGTTAACATCAACCAATGGTGAACTGTTGGTTTTATCGAGCACTTTAAAATGACGCTCTGTTGGCGCTTGTTCTGTACTTGCAACGGCTGCGTTTAGGTCAACTTCTTGCTCAAATCCTGCCACGTTATCTAAAGCCGACATCGTCACTGTAGTACGGCTTGAATCAACAAAGTATTTATTCGCTATCGCTTTAATGTCTTCTGGGGTGATGCTATCGGCAGTCGCATAGAGCTGATTGATTACCTCTGGATCACGCTCAAAATGCATGTAGCTTGCAAGTGTCGAGGCGATTGATTGCGATGAATCAAGCCCATTGATAAAGCTGTATTTTAAATTTGATTTTAAGTCTGCCAGTTTTTGGGCATCAACAAGCTCAGTGCGTGCTTGTACGTACGTGCGATTAATGGCATCACGTGCTTTTGCAAGATCGGCTTCGTTTTCTACTTTTACAAAGACATGCAATAACCCCGGATCTTTTGTATCAGGATTATAAGTGAACATTTGACTCGCGATTTGCTTATCAACCACCAATTCTTGATAAAGCGCTGAGTTATTTGAGAAATAAAGCTGTGAGATTAAATCAAGTGCGGCGCGATCTTTTTGCGTTGGATCCCACGCAGTGCCTTTATACGATACAAGCAACCAATGGCCTGGTAAACCGTCATTTTGCTCATGTATATATTTTGGCGCTTGTTGCTTTGGCTCTACTGGAATATCGGCTTGGTAATCACCTTTTTTCCAGTTACCCCAATGTTTTTTCACCATTGCCATGGTTTCTTGAGGGTCGACATCACCAACAATGACCAACGATACATATTCTGGTTTATAAAATTTTGCGAAAAACTCTTTCCCGTAAGCCATTTGATCTGGCATGGCTTCAATGTCTTCAAAAAAGCCCATCGTGGTGTGTTTATAAGTATGTTTCTCAAATGCTTCGTTACGCACTGCTGAAAGCAATTTACGAATTGGACTGGCATTATTTTTTAAGTACTCACCTTTCACTGTTAAGGCTTCTGTACGGAACTGTTCTTCGCTGTACGTGAGGTTTTGAAAGATATCAGCTTCAATTTCAAGCACTTTATCAAGGTGCTCTTTTGAGAAGTTTAAATGATAGTTGGTGTAATCATTAGTAGTATACGCGCGGTTATCAACACCCGAGTTTTTTAAAATATCTGAATACACGTCTTGTGGGAATTTTTCTGAGCCTTTAAACATCATGTGCTCAAAAAAGTGAGCAAAGCCCGTTTTGCCTTCTTCTACTTCGTTACGAGAACCTACCGACACGGGAATTTGTAATGAAACAACATCGGGGTAATCCGTTTTTACCACCATGACACGAAGACCGTTTTCAAGTTCTTCTAATACGTAATCTTGGCTAAATACACGGTTATCTTCTTGGCTGACAACCTGTTCTATTTCGACTTCTTTAACCATATTTGATTGTGAATTCGTCGCACACCCGCTAAGAGCAAGCGTTACAGCAACACTGGTCGCTAATAATCTAAATGTCATAATGATCCTTTAATTTTACTTGTTAGTTATTTTTCTCATAATCAGTTGTGTTTGATTATGCATGAAAGTACTGGAAAATATGAGGGTCAAGGGCACAATTAATGTAAACAGGTGTGTCAATTTAAGATAACACCTCACCACCAACTTGAATTAAATTCATGCTCATTGAAAAACTTTCAACAGAAAAATCTATCTAGACGTCTAAATGGCTGCTATATTATTTCCCATAGACGCAGGCACGAGCTGGAATGAGGATTATGGCTTTATCACTACAAGAGAAAATTGAAGACACCAATCAGGGTGTATACCTGATTGGTACCACACCGCCTAAATCAGGCACTGATAAAGCCATGCTTGAAACCATTGCACAAAAATTATTGGGTCGCCTTCATGAAATTGAATACGATGGTGTCATTATCTACGACATTCAAGATGAAAGCAGCCGTACAGAAAAGCCGCGTCCGTTTCCATTTAAAGAAACCGTAGACCCACGTGAGTACAGCCATTTGTTGCGTAGCCTGTCTCATTTAGATGTTATTACCTACAAAAGTGTTGCCCAGCGCGGTGAAGCTGAATTTACCGATTGGCTACACGAAACACGTAATGAGTTTGATTTAAAAAACCTAGTCTTGGTAGGTAGCCCATCTTCGCATGGCGATATCAAACTAAGTTTACCGGATGCTTATAACACCCTTGCTAAGCAAGACAATGATGTGTTTCTTGGCGGTGTGACTATTGCTGAACGCCATGCAAGCAAACGTAACGAGCATGACCGTCTATTAGAAAAAACAGAGCAAGGTTGTAAGTTTTTTATTTCACAAGCTGTGTACAACGCACAAGCTACCATTGATTTAATCACTAGCTATGCACGTAGCTGCAAAGCGTTAGGCATCGCACCTAAGCGTATAATTTTGACGTTTACACCCTGTGGTGGTGAGAAAACGTTAGATTTTATGGAGTGGCTGGGTATCTCTGTACCGGAGGCAACAAAATGGCGCATGCTTGATTCTGCAAATCCATTGAGTGAGTCAGTACGCATTTGCCGTGAAAATCTTGACCTCATATTACAAAGCTGCGCACATTTAGCGGTGCCATTTGGTTTGAATATTGAGAGCTTAACAAACCGTAAAGAAGAAATTGATGCGTCAATTAATCTTTACCGCTTACTTAAAGCAACCATGGAATTAAACCTAGCCGAAAAACAAATCGCTTAAATAATGTGCGTGTTTATACCAATACGTTTAATTAACAGCGATTTTAAAACAAGAAAACGTGGTCGCTAGCAAAGAAAATGCGGGTAAGCATAACAGTTCATTAAACGCTTTTGTTCACCAAGCTAATGTACACACGACTTTATGCTATTAGCGTGTTGATTAGTGCTAATTTAGGCTCCCTTAAATTAGCACTGATACAGCTTAATCTATCGGCGCCTAGGATTTTTTTGCCCTAATATACGTTTTTTGTCACGAGAGCGTCGTGCCTTATTCGTGTTTTTTCGGACTTGTTTTGGCTCTTTTGTTAAATCAGGCTCGTACCCTGGCAGCCATTGTGGTGTTAAGCGTGTATCTAATAAAACATCAATTTCATCCAGTAACCATTGCTCATCAATACTCACCAATGACATGGCCAACCCAGTTTCACCCGCTCGTCCTGTCCGCCCTATACGGTGAACATAGTCCTCTGCAACATAGGGTAGTTCGTAGTTAATCACATACTTTAATGAGGCGATATCAAGGCCACGCGCCGCAACATCTGTAGCGACAAGTACTCGAGTGACACCCGTCTTAAAATTTTGCAGCGCTTTGTCTCGCGCCCCTTGGCTTTTATCGCCGTGAATAGACTCCGTTTTTAAGCCGTCCTTACACATTTCTTTTGCCAGACTATCGGCCGTTTGTTTAGTGCGGGTGAATATAAGTACTTGTTGCCAATTTTTCATGCCGATCATATGTGAAACGAGTTCGCGTTTACGATCCTCATCAACCGCATACACAATCTGCTCAACTTCAACAGCAGCCGAATTGCGTTTATCAACCTCAACTAACTTAGGATCATTCAACAACTGTTTACTTAGCTCAAAAATGCTGTCATCAAATGTGGCTGAAAAGAGTAAGGTTTGGCGCTGTTTTGGAACATGACGAAGAATACGCTTTATTTCATCAATGAACCCCATATCAAGCATGCGATCTGCTTCATCAAAAACAAGGGCACTAATGGCAGATAATTTAATGCTCCCTTTGATCACATGATCAAGTAATCGTCCCGGTGTAGCCACCACAACTTGCGCACCTTTAATGGCTTTAATTTGTGGGCCAATACTGGCGCCGCCATAAGCAAGCGCGGCTTTAATAGGTGTATTAGCTGCATAACGCTCAACACTGGCAAATACTTGCTGTGCAAGCTCTCGCGTTGGTGTCAGGATTAAAACTTTTACAGCCTCGGGCAGCGGCTCTTCACGCAATAAGTTATCAAGCAGTGGTAATACAAAGGCAGCTGTTTTACCCGTGCCTGTTTGTGCACTTCCCATAACATCAACCCCGGCTAAAATAAGCGGGATAGTTTGGCTTTGAATAGCCGTTGGGGTGTGATAATTCTCTGCTTGCAATGCTGAAAGGAGTTCAGGCGCAAGGTTTAACTCTGAAAAGCTGGTTACTGACATGATAGGATGCACAATTACTGTAAAACGTCTATTGTACGCGCAACACTAAAAACAAAAAAGGCGCCTTAGCGCCTTTTCTTACAAGCGTTGCCGTTATGCAGGTTTAAGTGTTTCTTTGCGTTGATTATAAAACGCAATCAAATCATCCACGGTTGCTTGGCAGTATTCACGAATACCTGACACCACCATGTGCTTTTCGCCTGACCCGACTTTTTCACCCTTTTCTAATAAATCGAAACGTAAGGTGATTTTTCCTCGCTTACCTGTATAAGTGAAATCAGGCTCCGCGAATTGCAGCGCTGGTGACGTAATATCAAGTCGGTCTAAATTAATAAGCATTGACTCATAGATAACCATAGGTCGTGCTGGATTGATCATTACATCTTGCTTACCCATTAATGGAATGATCACATGCGGGAAAGTGGTACCAGAAAACTCAACGTAGTTTTTAATTAAGCTATTGATCAAATCTGGACATTGACTGACCGCCCCCTCACGTTTCACTTTAAGCATTACTTTATCGCCATCAGTGATATCAAATTCATCGGCGCCTTCTGGAAAAGAGAGCTTTGATGTCTCATCAACCATGCCAGCAAAAGTGAATTCCATCTTTTCGCTGATCCCATAACGGCTGAGTACAAGCGAAAAAAGTAAATCGCCAGGTACACAAAACTTTTTGGCATCTTTGTCGTGTAACGGATTAAAGTCATCTGCCACGGACTTAGCAAAACGACAGCCTTGCTCACGAGTAATAGAGACGTAATCAGCATGTTGCTGATAAAATGGACTTAACATAATTGTTCACTGCTTAAACTGCTTATAACCTGCCTATACTACCAGAAAAATTTATAGGAGAGGTCGAATCTGTTAAATATATGTCACACGCTCAGCGAGAGTTTAGCTACAATTACTAAAATGTTGGTTTTTATATCTAAAATGAACTTTGTATCAATTTGTACGCAACAGTTAACAAATGAACAACAATAGTGAACACTAAAGCAGCGCCAGAGCGTAATGAAAAGTTATTAATTTTAACTAAATATAAATTCAGATTCTATTTTAAAACAAGGCGCTAACTTAGAAGTGGCGACAATAACACAAATAGGTCTGAAAGCGCTGGCAGTTCTTAGTGCTATTTGTGGCGGGAACGGTAAATAAGGTATGATGAACACGTTTTTTATCGTGTAATTGCCACTCATAGGCTGCATAATCATAATTATAATAAGCGGCATAAAAATGAGCTCTCATATTGAGATAGGTACGTTACACCAACGTTCAATGGTTAATATTACTTTGAAAAAAAGACTTTTAGAAAACAGGGGCTTGGTTAAATGATAAACCGATTAAGCTGGTCATTACTGTTTTTATGTTTGTGCTTTTCAGCAAATTTGCTGGCCGATGAAAGTACAGACCAGCCTTTTTTTAAAGTATCACCCATTGTGTGTGTAACAGATACAAAACAAAAAGTCTGTGAATTTAATATTCAAGTTCACTTTAGGTTAGCCCCATTTAAAGAACTTTGCTTAGAGGTAACACAACGCCCACAGTACACACAGTGCTATACACAAAACGGCTTAATTATTGAAAAATTTATAATAAAAACCGAGCACCCGCTGACTGTTAAACTAATAAATCCGATAAACAATGAAGTTGTTCAACAACAATTACTTTCAATAGCAAACTATGAAGCTAAAGATTATCGTATTAAACGGCGTTTTGGCTGGAGTTTATAATGCACCATATTTTTTTAATTGAAGATGATGTAAAGCTAGCTAGCTTAATTCAAACGTATTTATTGAAGCATGGCTACACAATTGATGTTTTTAATACAGCAAAGGCATATCGCCAAAGCGAAATTACCTTTATTCCATCACTTATTATCTGCGACATAATGCTCCCAGATGGTAATGGTTTTGAACTAATTTCGCAGCTGAAAGAAAAGTTCAGCTGTCCGGTGATCTTTTTAACCGCCTTAGATTCAGTGCAATCACAAATTAAAGGGTTAGATTTGGGCGCCTATGACTACCTTTTAAAACCAATCAAGCCTGAATTACTACTGGCCAAAATTAAAACCATTATTACCCACTCTGTTGGCCAAGATAACTTTTCTAAGCAAAACGATATTTTGCGCATCGATAATAAAAAAAGAGATATCTTTTTCCATAACACAGCGCTTAACCTGAACGACAGTGAATTTGAAATTATTGCCTACCTTGCCAAAAACTCACCGCAACCCGTTTCACGTGAAGTCTTGTTCAAACATATTATCGGTCGTGAGTACGACGGCCTTGACCGTGCTATCGATTTAAAAATCAGTCGACTCAGGAAAAAACTAAAAGAAACCATTAAAGATCATAAAGAATCTTTAGATATCAAGTCTGTGCGAGGTAAAGGATACAGCTTGGATATTTCAGAAATATGAAGCAGCAGTTTTTTAAACTTTATTTAATCATCACCGTAAGTTTAATTGCCTTAGTGCTTGCATTTGGCCAACTCTATAATCAGTTTTTCTTAGAGCAAACCCCTAGTATTCAACTCAGTGTGGATGAATTAGCACTCATCGCTCAACATAAAGACACGCGTATTAACGCATTTAATCAAAATGAGTTAATTTTACCTGACTCTTTACAGGCATCATTCGACAGAGATGGCATTATCAGTGTCAATGAAAACGGCCAACAATTTGTTTATTTGAAGAGCGATAATGGCGCAATACAAAGAGTCGGCCCTATTACGCTTATTTCACAAAGTAAAAATGACTGGCTCGCTTTTTTTGCATTTTACATTTTGCTTGCAGCCATGATCTTAGCCTTTATTCGCCCTGTATTTCGTGATTTAGGGTTATTGCAACGTGCCGCATACCGTTTCAGTAAAAAGCCGCAACGTATTGAGCTGGATATCAAACCAAACTCCTCCATTGCGCCTTTAGCAAATACCTTTACTCATATGTCTGATCGCATCACACAGTTTGTACAACTTCATAATGATTTATCACGCATTATTTCCCATGAGATTCGTACCCCACTCTCGCGAATGCGCTTTGCACTGTCGATTTCTGAATGTGAAACAGAAGAAAGTATTCAAATAGAACGCGATATCGATGAAATTGAATTACGCCTTGAACAATATTTGTCATTTGCACGATTAGAGCATCAACAAAGTGTCTTTAATCAAGAGAAAACCAACCTGACAAGGTTGATTGAGACTGAGATCCACAAATTTGAACTCTACAAAGAGCTTAAGTTTAGCGTTAAATTAGACGTAGTAAATGCCTATTGCGAAGCAAGTTTTATGGCCATTGCCGTTCAAAACTTGCTGATTAATGCCACTAAGTACGCAAAACACACCATTTTAATACACAGCGCGGAAGAAAGTGATTTTTATACCATTAGTGTGACTGATGACGGGCCCGGACTGCCTATAAATGCTGACGCACTCATAGAGCCTTTTAAACAAGGTGAAGGGGATAAACTCGCAAGCGGCTATGGGTTAGGGCTCTACATTGTGCATCGCATTGCCAGCTGGCATGGTGGGGTCATAACACTTGCAAACAACACAGACACCGGTGGGGCTGAAATTGCAATACGCTGGCCTAAAAGTGGTAAGTAATTCCAGCAAAACCCGAAAAGTAACCATTTTTTTCGATCATGTGTGAACGTGCCAAATGGCTATCAAGCCACGTGTGTTTAAGCTTAAAGTCGATACTAAAACTGTCACTCAGTGGGTATACGTAACTCACTTTTAAGTGATAATTAACCGCACTCTCTAAATCATATTTAGGTAAGCGAACCACACTTTCTGATGGTGAAACGGTGTAGTAATAATCGATTAATTCTTCATTCTTATAGGTCGCGCCGGCCTCTATACCCGCAATACCCGAAAACAATTTAAATTCACGAGAGCCAGTCAAAAGTAATTCATAACCGTCATGTACATGCGTTACATCGTGAAAATATGCAGCACTTAACCACACAGAGTCGTACACGTTTACCGCTGAGGCTACCCCTGCCATATACGATAAATCACGTTCAATGGGGGTCAGGTTTATTGGTGAAGCTGAGGGTCTTGTTGGTCTACCCGTGCCTGTTCTAATGACACCCGTGGCATACAGTTTATCGATACCATCCAACTCAAAAAAGAAACCATCATCGTTAAAGCGGCCGAGTAAATCGACATAGTAATCTGGGGTTTCGATTAAGCTGTAACCGAGCGAAAAGTCGTCGAAGTACCAATCATCACCATAATAAGCCACGCTTGGTAAAACAGGAGACGTGACGTTATCCGCACCAAGAACAGGGTTCTCTATACCACCGTATCCTAGTGTAATACTGGCATGAATTGTCGACTTTTTTATCAACTGTGGTTGTTTTACATCTCCCTGCGCATAAGCGGTAGACGTCGTTAAACAACACAGTAAGCCAAGCAATTTTTTCATCAACTTAATTCACCTTAATAGCATTATTAATGATTATAATGATGCCTAAACACGATTAATAACCCACAGGTTTCCACCCTTCTGGGTGCGATCATAGCGTTTGCACACATTTTTGTATAATTTTTTCACTCAACAACTATGTTAATGTGAGGCTAATCCCTCGCTTACTTCAAACTAACACACTGAAAAAAATATGAAATACTCTGTACATTTTGCTACAGAGGATTTTCAATCGCTTTATTACTTTTAGTTATAAAATAAAAACCCATCTTTCTAAGATGACTTATTTTTCCTTATAAAAGAGTAACATAAACACTCACCTTCCCTAAAAACCCCCTTTTACAATCTGGCTTTTGCCCCCATTTTTAATTAACTGCAAACGTTAATAAAACAGCCTGACTAAAAAGCGAAGTAAACACGACATATAGGCCACATCCTTTTATGTTGAGCAGAGTACACAAACGAAAAAAGGGCCCGAAGGCCCTTTGTCACATAACACACTTAGGGAGTGATTAGCTGCGTTTTGCTTTACGGCGTCTTAAGCCTGCAAAACCTGCCATTAGAAGTGTTAGCCACGCAAGTGAGCCGCTTGAATCCTCATCGTCATCTGAGTCATCAACCTCGGGAGCTTCTGTTACTGATAACTGTAAGCTTTGTTCAACCGTTGTTGT
>NZ_JBRJHH010000020.1:0-48009 GCF_053628915.1 Pseudoalteromonas sp. MBR-15 | reverse complement strand
GTTACGAAAAGCGAGATGCGAGCTAGTACAGCTAAATCGAGAAGGTTGTTTAATGCCGCTGAATAGGTTTGCTTTTTCGGTGTTAAAACACCTCCCACGTGTGAAGTGTGTATCTTTTGTAGGAGTGGCTTTAGCCGTGAAAGGGGTACAAGCAACGAGTTACGAAAAGCGAGATGCGAGCTAGTACAGCTAAATCGAGAAGGTTGTTTAATGCCGCTGAATAGGTTTGCTTTTTCGGTGTTAAAACACCTCCTACGTGTGAAGTGTGTATCTCTTGTAGGAAGGGCTTTAGCCGTGAATCTTATAAAAGATGTTGCTGCGCAAACGCGCCATGCAAGCATAACGCCTACGGTTTAATGTAGGCGTGAAAGGGGTGTAAGCAACGAGTTACGAAAATCGAGATGCGAGCTAGTACAGCTAAATCGATAAGGTTGTTTAATATCGCTGAATGGGTTTGCTTTTTCGGCGTTAAAACGCCTCCTACGTGTGAAGTGTATCACTTGTAGGAAGGGCTTTAGCCGTGAATCTTATAAAAGATGTTGCTGCGCAAACGCGCCATGCAAGCATAACGCCTACGGTTTAATGTAGGCGTTAAATTCATTTCGCGCAAACGCGCCATGCAAGCATGGCGCCTAAAAACGAGGTTACTCACCCGGCTTTTGGCGCGTTTTATTACAGGCTTTCTCTTGCTTGCAAGTAAGCATTAACTAATGCGGTAATGATTTGCCCAGCATCGTTTATTCCTGCCTCTAACCCTACTGGGTGTTGCGATGGTGCACCTTCACATAAATGCAGGTAGCTGGCATGAACATGCCTAGCAGCTAAATGCACAAAATGCTCAGCATCACTGACACTAAAACCACAGTTTGTGTAGGCGCTTACCGGCATGAGTGAAATACTATCAAGGTCTACTTCCACGCCAAGGGGGGCGCTGTCAAAGCGAGCAAGCGCCTGTTTGCAGGCCGTTGAAAGGTCGATAGTGCGACGCACTTGAATATCTTGGTAGCTATCAAACAAGAAGTTCGCGTCTTTGAGAGCATTCAGAATTGCTTGGTTATTTTTAAACTCGTGCAAACCGATTACATGATATTGCGCAAGGTGACTTTCGGAATAGGCGTACCTGAAGCCGTTACCACTGTGGCGACCTTCACACTCTCTAAAATCTGCATGTGGGTCTAAATTAATGGCATTAACAGGCTTAGCGTGCTGTTTACTTAACGCACGTAAAATTCCTAAGCAGTTATTATGGCCCCCACCAATGACAATAGGTTCTAAACCTGCAGCAAAGATCATCGCCAGTACGCGCTCAACGCGGGTGTCGATATCTGCGCAAAGTTGGCGCAGCTGAGCTAAGTCAGCGTCGTTTTTGTTATCGAGGTGAGCGGCTTGCTGGTTTATATCATCAAGTTCCACTTCGCCGAGTAATAACACGCGTTCATGATTTAGAAATTGATTATGAGTTTGATTAAGAAAGCGCTTTAAAAAAGCTTGCCATGCTTGATGCGAACCGCCATTGCCTAAATTAGCACGGGGACCAATATCTTCACACACGCCAACGAGTACATAGCGAATGCCGAATTGTTTTGCATCGATAAGGGCTTGAGGTGCGTTTGTGTGTGTATCGAGGAGGGCGAGGGCTTGCCACGCTTTCTGTTCGTTGGCGCGGCGGACACATAAATGTTTAACCGCCGCTTCATCATAAATTTTAAGGTAGTCAGTCACCGAGTTTAGTCTTCTTCTATTACGTCGAACTCTAATTCATCAGCAGATAATATAATGCCGGTGCTATCAGCGTAAACAAAGTCACCATCAAAGAATGAGACACCCGCAAAGTTAACGCCAATACCGTCTTCACCGGCTCCTTCACTGTCGGCAGCAACAGGAATAGACGCAATTGCTTGAATGCCTAAATCTAATTCTTCAAGGTCATCAACATGGCGAATAGCACCATATACAATAATACCTTGCCAGTTATTTTCTAATGCGATTTCAGCCAGCTCAATATCAATTAGTGCGCGGCGGGTTGAACCACCACCATCAATTAACAGTACACTGTCGGTACCATCTGTTGATAATATTTCGCGGATCAGCTCATTGTTCTCAAAACATTTTACGGTTCTAACTCGACCACTGAAACTTGGGCGTCCACCAAAATTGATAAACATAGGTTCGAGCACATCAACCACATCGGCAAAGTGGTCGCATAAATCAGAAGTGCTGTAATCCATTTTTTCATCCTCTAAAGAGACTGTCTGTTTAGTACTCAGTATACCCTGATACAACTCAATAACAACGACTTAATACGTGTTTATTACTTTAAATCAAAGGAATCAACTCACCGCAACATTAGTGTCTCAAAAGCGTCACCTAATTGTTATTTTTAACACCTAAGCTGAGATGAGTAGCCCTCTTATAAAGAGGTCATGTTTGTATTAAAAACAGACACAAAGTATGACAAGGAGCTTGGCCATGGCAAATAACATACTGACGAAGTTAGCAAAAGTGGATGAACAGTTGTTTTTAAGCGTATTTAACGATGCATCGCCTAATTGGCTTAGACGCTCAGCAATCGGTCTATCAAAAACCGGCGATGGTGGGCTATACCTGATGTTATTTGTGGGGTTTTGGTGGTTCAGTGAACAATTACATTTCCAGCAGTTTGCCTTGAGCCTGTTGGTTGGCTTTGCTATAGAGCGACCCATTTATTTTTTGGCTAAAAAACGCATTGCTCGAGTCAGGCCTTGTGATTGTTTAGTGCAAGGGGCTTACCTGGTGCCCAGTGATAAGTTTAGTTTGCCCTCGGGGCACAGTGCTGGTGCGTTTGTTGTTGCGACTATTTTAACGATGTACTTCCCTGCTTTTATGGCTGTGTGGTTTATCTGGGCGGCAGGCGTTGCGGCTTCACGGGTTGTCGTGGGCGTGCATTATCCAGCCGATGTGATTGTTGGTGCGGTGATAGGGTCGAGTTGTGCTGTGCTTGCTGTGATGGTGGTGGAATATATATGAGAATTTTGTACGGTATTCAAGGTACAGGGAATGGTCACATAACACGTGCTCGGGTTATGGCAACAACATTCAATGCATTAGGTGTCGATGTTGATTATGTGTTTTCGGGCCGCCGTGAGCACGATTACTTCGATATGGATGAATTTGCTAACTACCGAGCGTTTCGTGGTTTATCGTTTACCAGTAAATCGGGGCAAGTTGATAGCTTAAAAACACTCAAAAATGCTCGGCCATTGCAGTTAATCAAAGATATAAAAAGCCTTGATTTACGTCACTATGATTTGGTGTTTAATGATTTTGAGCCGATCACAGCATGGGCGGCTAAACAGCAGGGGGTGCCGGTTATTGGTATGAGTCATCAGGCGGCATTTTTGTCAGATAAAGTGCCGATGTTTGGTCGCTCATTTTTCAGAAGAGCGTTAATTCGTCATTATGCGCCCGCTAATGTTTATTTAGGTGTGCATTGGCAACCTTATGCAAAAAATATTATTCCTCCGTTTATTGCGGCTCATCAGCATAATAATCCTGTCATGGTTGAAAATAAGGTGTTAGTTTATTTACCATTCGAAAACTTAGACAGTGTAGTCGACTACCTAAAAGACTTTCCCGAGCGCGAATTCTATTGCTACCACCCTGATGCAGAAAACTCATCAATTGGAAATATTCACTTAAGATCACCATCACGCGTCGGTTTTTTAAATGATCTTGCCAATGCGGGGGGAGTGATAGGAAATGCTGGATTTGAACTGGCCAGCGAGGCCTTGCAATTGGGTAAAAAGCTGCTGTTAAAGCCGCTTGGTAAGCAATTTGAGCAAGGCATAAATGCACAGACTTTATTGTCAATGGGGGCGGCGCATGTCATGAGCTATTTAAATCCCTATGCCATGGATGACTGGCTGCAATCAGCACAAAACAGAAAACTGAATTTTCCTAGCGATCCGGCTCCTTTGGTTGACTGGTTACAAAAAAGACAATGGCAACAACTAGATAAATTGCACTACCACTTGTGGCAACAGGTTGATATTGAAAAAAAAGTTATTGTTTAAACCATTCGTATCAACGACAATGCCCGGCAACATTAGCTACTTTTATTAGCTGCTTTAAATAGTTTAGCTATACTCTTATATGCATGTATCTATAGGGCGCTCTGAATGAATGTATTACAAAACTTAACTATAAAACGTCGTTTACAATTAAACGCGTTAGTTGTTGGTCTTGCAATGATTGTGATGCTATGTGTCATTATCTTTGAGTCTCGCACGATGCTAAAACTCAATGAGACAATTCAAAACGCGGAGGAGCTTGATATTCATGAGCTTTCTATGCGTAAGCATGAGAAAAACTTTCTGTTTTACAAAGATGTAAACAGCCTTAGCTTATTTGAAAATGAGTACACACAACTTAAAACAAAAATGGCACGATTAGATGAATTGCTAAACGATTTATCGATGAAAACAGATAAGTTAGGCGAGTTTAGACGCCTAGCTAAAGTGTATTACGATGATTTCAACAGCGTTGTAGAGTTACAAAAACAAATAGGTTTACACCCAAAAGATGCGCTTTATGGTGATTTGCGTAACGCTGTGCATCAAGTCGAAACGCTATTAAGTGAGCGCGAAGATTACCGCCTACTCACTTACATGTTGCAGTTACGCCGCGCCGAAAAAGATTTTATGCTGCGATTTGACACAAAATATCTGACCAAGTTTGATGAATTAGTCGCTGATTTTGAGTCCGCCATTAAAGTAGCTGAGCTTGATGGTAACTACGAAAGTCAATTACTGGCTCTTTTAACAACCTATCAAACTAAATTTAAAGCACTCGTCGATGCACAAGTCTTACTCGGTCTAGACTTAGATTCGGGTGCCTTGGGTAAAATGAAGCAAAGCGTTGAGATGAGTGATGCCATTGTTTCAGAGCTGACCGATGAGACAAAAACATTTGTTGAATCAAGCGCATCGCAAGCACAGTTAATTGCTTTAATGGTGTTTATTATTGCAAGTGCTGTTGTGATGATTTTGGTTTACTTTACCAGCCGTTCAATTATTCAGCCTATTGAGCGTGTATACCATACAATTAATGAGATTCGTCGTAGTAACGATTTAAGTATTTCGATTGAGCAGTCGGGCAAAGACGAAGTGACGATTATGACGGTTGACTTTAACAGCTTAATTGGTGATTTTAAAAAGCTGATTTACGAAGTTAACACGGCACTGAGTACGCTTAATATCGCGACTGAACATTTATCAGAAACCACATCAGCAACCAGTTCGGGTATGCAAGAGCAACTGCATGAAGCCGATATGGTTGCAACTGCTGCAACTGAAATGCAGGCAACCATTCAAGATATTTCGCATAATACCGAAGCAGCAGCTAAAAAAGCAGAGTCAACCAATTTAAGTGCCCAACAAGGTCGCTCAGAAGTTGAGTCAACGGTCGTACAGATTAATCATTTATCTGAATCGCTTGGAAATGCCTCGAGTGTTGTGTCGCAATTAGAAAAAGATGCCGAAACGATTGGCTCGGTGCTTGATGTGATCCGTGGCATTGCTGAACAAACGAATTTACTCGCACTGAATGCTGCAATCGAAGCGGCGCGGGCCGGAGAACAGGGACGCGGTTTTGCTGTGGTTGCTGACGAAGTTCGCTCGCTTGCACAACGTACACAAGACTCAACTCAAGAAATTGAAAGCATTATTACGACCTTGCAAGGGCGTACCCGAGAAGTTGTCAGTATTATGCAGCAGTGCCGTAATCAAGGTGGCGAAAGTGCCGCTCAGGCAACGAAAGCAGGTGAGTTACTACGCTCTATCACTGAAGACGTGCAAACGATTATGGATATGAGTACGCACATTGCGACGGCGATTGACGAGCAAAGTCAGGTGGCCTCTGAGGTTAACAAAAACGTGGTGCGTATTCGAGATATTGCTCAACAAGCCTCTGGGCATGCCGTCACTAATGCACAAACCAGCGAGGAAGTCTCTGAGCAGGCTCGCGTGCTGTACCAAGCAATTGATAAGTTTAAAGTGTAGGGATTCAGTAACAGATAAATTTAAAAGCGCGCAATTTTGTCGCGCTTTTTTGTTTTAGGTGGCGCTAATAAAACTAAGGTACAAACTTTATTGGTACGCTGTCTTTATTCGCTTCGTGCTCATGGACACGGGTTTGGTATTGTTGCCAAAGTGAGTCTTTATTAGCCTGTAAATCGGCTAAATAATGCCAGCTGTATAAGCCGCTGTTGTGATTATCGCTAAATACTAAACGAAGCGCATAATGACCAACTGGCTCAATTTTGCTAATGCTTACTTGGTGCTTATTTAGTACCAGCTTCATGGGCTCATTACCATGGCCTTGTACTTCGGCTGAGGGTGAGTGAACACGTAAGAACTCTGCACTAAAGCAAGCACTCGACTCATCGTCAAAGTAAACGTCTAGTACTTTGCTTACGCTGTGATAATGCACTTTCGTCACTTCTTTCATAGTAAACCCTATCATTGATTTTTAAGCTAACAAAAAAGCCTCCAACAGGAGGCTTTTAATTATAACGATAATTTAGTGATTAAAGAATAAAGCGACTTAAATCTTCGTCTTCAACCAATGCACCTAAGTGCTGCTCGACGTAATTGGCATCAATTGTGAGCGTTGAACCCGCTTTTTCAGAAGCATCGAATGAAATTTCTTCCATTAGCTTTTCCATCACAGTGTGTAAGCGACGTGCACCGATGTTTTCGGTTTTTTCGTTTACTTGCCATGCGGCTTTAGCAATACGCTCAATAGCGTCTTCAGTGAAATCAACGTTAACCTGCTCTGTTTTCAACAGTTCGCGTTGCTGCTCTGTAAGCGATGCATGTGGCTCTGTAAGGATACGTTTAAAGTCGTCGGCGGTTAACGCTTCTAGCTCTACACGAATCGGTAAACGACCTTGTAGCTCTGGGATCATGTCTGACGGTTTTGCCATTTGGAATGCACCAGATGCAATAAATAACATGTGGTCAGTCTTAACCATACCGTGTTTAGTGCTCACTGTTGAGCCTTCGATTAATGGTAGTAAATCGCGTTGAACACCTTCGCGGCTTACATCTGGGCCTGACGCTTCGCCACGCTTACAGATTTTATCGATTTCGTCGATAAATACGATGCCGTTTTGCTCTACAGCAAAGATAGCTTGCTCTTTTAACTCTTCAGGGTTAACAAGTTTAGCGGCTTCTTCTTCAACTAATAGCTTGAAAGCTTCTTTGATTTTCAGCTTGCGCTTACTGCGCTTATCACCGCCCATGTTTTGGAACATGCTTTGTAACTGGTTAGTCATTTCTTCCATTCCAGGCGGAGCCATGATCTCAACGTTAGGTTGTGCTTGTGCAACATCAATATCGATTTCTTTATCGTCTAATTGGCCTTCACGTAATTTTTTACGGAACGACTGACGTGTCGAAGAGTTTTCATCTGAACGTGATTCACCAAACGTATCACGTGCTGGTGGTAGTAGGGCATCGAGAATACGCTCTTCTGCCGCTTCTTCAGCTCGGTGCTTGAATTTTTTGGTTTGTTGTTCACGGGTCATTTTGATTGAGATATCAACTAGATCACGAATGATTGTCTCAACTTCTTTACCAACATAACCCACTTCAGTGAATTTTGTTGCTTCGACTTTAATGAAAGGCGCATTAGCTAGTTTAGCAAGACGACGTGCAATTTCGGTTTTACCGACACCGGTAGGGCCAATCATTAAGATATTTTTTGGCGTAACCTCAGCGCGTAATTCGTCGCTAAGCTGCATACGACGCCAGCGATTACGCAGTGCGATTGAAACTGCTTTTTTAGCTTTTGCTTGGCCAATAATGTGTTGATCAAGCTCGTGAACGATTTCTCTTGGAGTCATCTCAGACATGGCAGTTCCTATTACAATTCTTCAATAGTTTGGAAATTATTCGTGAATACACAGATGTTGCCTGCAATTGTTAGGCTTTTCTCTACAATTTCACGGGCACTTAGGTCGGTATTTTCAAGCAGGGCTGTCGCAGCAGATTGTGCGAAGTTACCACCACTGCCAATGGCGATAAGGTCGTTCTCTGGTTGTACTACGTCACCATTACCGGTGATGATCAACGAGGCGGTTTCGTCAGCAACGGCCAGTAGCGCTTCAAGCTTTCTGAGTGCGCGGTCACTTCGCCAATCTTTGGCCATTTCTACTGCGGCCTTGGTGAGGTTACCTTGGTGCATTTCTAGTTTGCTTTCAAAGCGTTCGAAAAGGGTGAAGGCATCAGCAGTACCGCCAGCAAAACCAGCGATTACTTTGCCATTATAAAGACGTCGAACTTTGCGGGCGTTGCCCTTCATTACGGTGTTACCAAGTGAAACCTGGCCATCGCCACCAATAACGACCTTGTCGTCGCGGCGAACACTTACAATAGTAGTCATGATTATTCCTCATCATCGAGCGGCGAAGCCGCTCGTAAAAAGCGATTGATGAGGTGTTTATATGGGTGAATGAGCTAAAATCAAGTCCAAAGCCAAATTCCACAGCCCATTATTTTAATGCGCTTGAGTTTGTTTTTGTCGCTTTCTGCCAGACGTTTGGTTTCGTAAGGGCCTAAACGCACTTTATACCAAATGCCATTACTGCCTTCTACGCGTTTAACTTCAGACACTAAGCCTGCAAATGCAATCTTCGCTTTTAAGGTTTGAGCTTGTTCAAGCGTTCTAAAAGAGCCGCATTGCATTACATAAGGGCCTTTTTGCTCAATCTCTTTTACTTCAACCTGAATTTCGTGTTCTTTTATTTCTTTAATAAACTCGGGTGGTTTCGGTTTTGGAATAACCTTTTCTTCTTCTGATTTTGTTGGATTAGCTTGCTGCTCAACAAGTTCAGGATCGGCATTATGTTTGATATACCATAAACCATACCCAAACCCACCCAGCAAAATAAGGGCGACAAAGACAAGAACAATAGGGAACGGCTTTTTTGCCGGGGCTTGTTTTTTATTATTTCGATTTGATGGTTTTTTATTTATGTAATCGTGTTGTGCCATGACTTTTTTATTGGCCTTTAAATCATATCTATTGGATCAACGTCTAAGCTCCAACGCACCTTTTGCGCTAATTTACTGGTGCTTATATAGTCAACCATTTGCGCTAAATATTGGTGTAAGTGGGAGCGCTCCAGCGCTTGAATATGTAACTGAAACCGATATTTACCTGCTACACGCTCCAATGGCGCAGGGATCGGTCCGAGCAATTGTATACCAGATATGTTCTGGACAGGAACCAAATCAGTTAAAAAATCCATGACTTGATTTATGTTATGTCCTTCGGCACGCACAATTGCCATGTTTGTTATGGGGGGGAGCTGAGCATCTTCTCGTTCTGCAAGGGCATAGCGCGCAAAATCTTGATAGCCATTATTCACTAAATCTTGCAATAGTGGGTGCTCAGGAAAGTGAGTTTGTAACAGTACTTGTCCTGGTTCACCACTGCGTCCTGCACGGCCTGCAACCTGAGTGACAAGCTGTGCTAAATGTTCTGTAGCGCGAAAATCACACGAGTACAAACCACTATCAACATCTAAAATAAGCACTAAACTGACATCGGCAAAATGATGGCCTTTCGCAAGCATTTGCGTGCCCACCAAAATACGCGCCCCCCCTTGATTTATGTCGTCGAGGGCTTTTTCTAAGCTGCCTTTACGACGAGTTGAATCTCGGTCAATGCGGCTAATGGGTATATCAGGGAAAGTTTCTGCTAAAAACTCTTCAATTTGTTCCGTGCCTTTACCATTAGGAAAAATCTGTGTGCTGCCACAATCGGGGCATTGATGGGGCACCGCATGCTGCTCGGAGCAATGATGGCAGATCATTTGTCCAATTGCTTTGTGGAATGTGGCACTGGTACTGCAACGTGAGCACTCACTTAACCAGCCACACTCATGACATATGAGTGTGGGAGAAAAGCCGCGTCGATTTAAAAACACCATGACTTGCTTTCCGCGCTCAAGATGTTGACGCATATAGGCCAAACTCGCATGGGCAATACCGGCTTGTTCAGGTTGGCCTTTCATATCCATTAAGTGAAATTGGTTATCAGTGCTGGTTTGCGCACGCTCTGTTAAGCTCAATAGTTGGTACTTGTTATTTATTGCTTTATGTAAGGTTTCGAGAGCGGGAGTTGCGCTGCCTAATATCAAGGGTATTTGCTGTTGATAAGCTCTGTAGGCTGCTAAATCGCGAGCATGATAACGTAGCGTATCTTGTTGCTTAAACGAGCTGTCGTGCTCTTCATCAACAATGATCATACCAAGTGATAAAAAAGGTAAGAAAATACTCGAACGGGTGCCGATAACAATGGCGCAGCTGCCTTTTTCGCAGAAACGCCATGTTTGCAAGCGCTCGTTGTCGGTTAATGCTGAATGCCAAAGCATAATAGGGGTATCGGGAAAGCGACGGCGAAAACGATTAACGGTTTGTGGTGTTAGCCCAATTTCGGGCACTAACACCAGTGCTTGCTGGCCTTTTTTTAGAACCTCTTCAAGGCATTGTAAATACACTTCTGTTTTACCACTGCCGGTAACGCCTTCAAGTAAAAAACAGGTGAACCCACTGGCTTGATTAATCGTTGTGCATGCAACGGCTTGTTCTTTATTTAGGGTTGGTTTACTGCCAATTGTTGGGGCGCGTTGCTGCCATTGGTTATCATGTTCGATAAACTGTTTAATGAGTTCTTTTTCGAGCAAGCTATCAATGGTTTTTTTATTAAAGCCGAGTGCTTTTAATTCGGTTAAGGATGACTTGCCTGACTGCGCTAGCTGCTTCAGCAAATTAAGTTGTGTTTTTGCTTTGAGTGAAGGTAATTTTGCACCTTTGTCGGTCAGTTCAACCATATTTATACTGGTTTTGTCTGGGCATTCTCCTTGACGCAGTGCCGCTGGAAGCGCTGTATGAATTGTTTCACCAAGTGGGTAGCAGTAATAGCGAGCAGTAAATTTTAGCAGTGCTAAGTGTTGCTCAGATAAAATAGGGGCATCGTCTATAACATCAATAATGGCTTTAATTTTATCTTCGGGTACATCGGTACTGGTTTTGACTGCCAGTACGACTGCTATCTTTTTTTGAGAGCCAAAAGGCACACGCACACGCATGCCTACTCGCAGCTCAGGGCTATGTAGCAGCTGCTCAACTTTATAATCGAAGGTACGCTGTAAAGGGACTTTTATGGCAACTTCTACAAAGTGCATAACAACTCAACTGAATTAAGAATAGAAAAATAGCGTGTGCTGCTAATGTACTAAAATTAGTGCTAAAAACCTACCAACAAATACTGAACGTTTGATGACTTGTTTATTTTTTTAGCTAAAGATGAATTTAAAGCTTGTCGAGAGGCTGCTTGAGCTATAAAATACGCGACCTATTAATTGTATTAACGACGTATGGTGCCAGACTTCGGGTTTGGAGAGCGATGCGGCCTTAACTAGAGGTTCCTATGAAAGAAGGTATTCACCCTAAGTACGAAGCTATCACTGCAACTTGTTCATGTGGTAACAAATTCGAAACTAGCTCTACTTTATGTAAAGACATCCACTTAGACGTATGTTCTGAGTGTCACCCGTTTTACACTGGTAAGCAAAAGATTTTAGACACTGGCGGCCGTGTTGATCGTTTCAACAAGCGCTTCGGTGCACTTAGCAGCAAGAAGTAATATCTGCTGTTTAGTTGAAAGAAGCACCCTTTGGGTGCTTTTTTTATGCCTGTAATTCAGAACCATTCTTTTTTATATCCCATGCCTACACGCTTTATGTGCATAACTATTTCTGCTTGTTATGCCCAATATATCGCTAATAATGCAGACAAATAGTGATCCCTTCGCTATATTTTGAATGATATAAATGATTCCAAAAGTTGTAAAAAGTAACAATTTGTATGAACTTAACCTATAAATGCTGTTAAGTTCGTTAAAGTTGCTCATTTTGCTAAGTTTCGGTTATTTGCTGTGTTCGTGCCTATAAAATACAAAAACAGGTGCTTAAATGGCCACAAATAGATGAATTTTTATCTGTTGTGAATTAAAACTATGTGCAGAAATTGTTGGGAAATCCTTTAAAATTAAGCGATATAGCATATAACAGGATAGACCTGATAATACTTGGAATTTTTATATATTACAGGTATCGTACAGATGCAAGCCCTCTCACTTTTTAACTTATTGCAGGATACTATCGCGTTATGTCAGATTTTCGTGA
The DNA here is from genome assembly GCF_053628915.1 of Pseudoalteromonas sp. MBR-15. Lineage (NCBI taxonomy): Bacteria > Pseudomonadati > Pseudomonadota > Gammaproteobacteria > Alteromonadales > Pseudoalteromonadaceae > Pseudoalteromonas > Pseudoalteromonas sp. MBR-15. The sequence continues at coordinate 35,774 of NZ_JBRJHH010000020.1, read as the reverse complement.
ACAAGCATTACATTACCACGCTCACCCCGTTCCAGGTAAAATTAGTGTAGAACTAACTAAACCAGCAGAAACGGTTAATGATCTCGCTCTAGCATATAGTCCAGGTGTCGCAGAGCCCGTCCGTGAGATAGCAGCCGATCCAGCAAATGCCTATAAATACACCGGTAAAGGTAATATGGTTGCGGTTATTTCAAACGGTACCGCAATTTTAGGCTTAGGCAATTTAGGTCCGCTTGCATCAAAACCTGTGATGGAAGGTAAAGCACTTTTATTTAAACGGTTTGCAGGTTTAGACTCGATAGATATCGAAGTAAAACACCGCACGACAGAAGACTTCATTAATACTGTTGCAAATATTGCCGATACGTTTGGTGGTATTAACCTAGAAGATATTAAAGCACCAGAGTGTTTCGAAATTGAAAAAGCACTGATTGAGCGTTGTAGCATCCCTGTTTTCCACGATGACCAACATGGTACTGCAATCGTAACAGCAGCAGGCATGCTAAATGCGCTTGAAGTACAGGGTAAAGATATCGAAGACGCGATTATCGTGTGTTTAGGTGCCGGTGCAGCAGCGGTTGCATGTATGGAACTACTTATTAAATGTGGCGCATTGCGTGAGCACATTTATATGCTTGACCGCAAAGGCGTGATCCATACACGTCGTGATGACTTAAACGAGTATAAATTGCTATTTGCTAACAATACCGATAAGCGCACTTTGCAAGATGTGATAGCCGATGCTGATGTATTTGTTGGTGTATCTGGCCCTAACTTATTAACCGCTGAAGATTTAAAACTGATGGCAGATAAGCCTGTGGTTTTTGCATGTTCAAACCCTGATCCAGAAATCGCGCCAGCTGTTGCACACGGTGCACGTAATGATTTAATTATGGCAACAGGGCGTTCTGATTACCCTAATCAGGTTAATAATGTATTGTGTTTCCCATTCATTTTCCGCGGTGCGCTTGATGTGCGTGCGACATCAATCAATGATGAAATGAAAATCGCAGCCGTGCATGCTATTCGTAGTATTGCGAAAGAGCCTGTGCCTAACGAAGTGCTTAAGGCGTCGGGTGTTGATTCACTTGAGTTTGGTGCTGAGTACATTATTCCAAAACCAATGGACCCGCGCTTATTACCACGTATTGCACGTGCTGTTGCAGAAGCAGCTGTTGAGTCTGGTGTGGCGCAAATTGACATGCCAGAAAACTACATGCGTTAAATAATTAGGTACCTATTCGTTTGATTAAGCGGGTGGGTATTACTAACTGCAAATAAAAAACTCAGCCAAGGCTGAGTTTTTTTATGTCTGAGAAATCGGCTACGATCCGATGGCCGAAATATTTACTCTGAATCAAGTACGGGGATATCTAACCCCATTTCTTGCATAATTCTTTTTACTTCTTCAGGTACTTTTTCAGGGTTATCTTTACGAAGGTCGTCATCATTCGGTAATGGTTGACCTGTAAAAGCGTGTAAAAAGGCTTCGCACAGTAGCTCACTGTTAGTAGCATGACGAAGATTATTAATCTGACGACGCGTGCGCTCATCAGTTAATACTTTTAATACGTTCAGCGGAATTGATACGGTAATTTTTTTTACTTGCTCTGATTTTTTACCGTGTTCTGCATATGGGTGAATGTATTCACCGTTCCATTTAGCCATAAGTTGTTTCGTTGCCTCGGTTGTCAGTTGTTTACGCCTTATCCACAGCGCAAGATGCGGAAATTCTATCGCTTTAAAAAAGATAGTCAAATACTAGTTATTTAGCCATCTAGTCGTGTAAATGTATAAACTTCTATGTAATGGCGATAAATGCTTTGACTTCTCATATTTGATCATCTAACCTTTTAGACGTCTAAACATCCAATTCTAAGTAGGTGATGAAATGAGTGAAAAAAATAAAGCGACGATTGCTGTTCGTCATGGCATTGAAGCCGATAAACACCACGGTGCAGTCGTTCCACCAATTTACTTATCAACCACCTATTCGTTCGCTGATTTTGATACTAAGCGCCAATATGACTATGGCCGCAGTGGTAACCCTAACCGTGATATTTTAGCCGAAACACTCGCTGAACTAGAGGGCGGAGCTAAAGGCATTATTACTGCGACAGGCATGGCGGCTGTTCACTTAACGACACAGCTTTTGAATAGCGATGATACCTTGGTTATTCCACATGACTGTTACGGCGGTAGCTATCGTTTATTTACCTCATTAGAGAAGCGCGGTTTACTGAAACTAAAAGTGCTTGATTTAACAAAAGCTGAAAACCACCAAGAAATCTTAGCGATAAAACCTAAACTGATCTGGATTGAAACACCCAGTAACCCCATTTTACGCCTAACAGATATTAAAGCGATTACCGCCATTGCTAAACAATGCGGTGCACTTGTTGCGGCTGATAACACGTTTTTATCGCCGGCCTTGCAAAACCCGATTGAGTTTGGTGTTGATATAGTCGTGCATTCAACGACTAAATACATTAACGGTCACTCTGATGTGGTTGGCGGTGCTGTTATTGCAGCAACGCAAGAGCTGGGTGATGAACTGGCTTGGTGGGCAAACAATATTGGTATTACGGGTGCACCGTTTGATAGTTATCTTACTCTGCGTGGTTTACGCACTTTAAATGTGCGTTTAAAACAGCACCAAGAGAATGCGTTTGCAATTGCAGAATATTTAGAAGATTCACCGTTTGTGAGCCAAGTATATTATCCCGGTCTCGCTTCTCATCCTCAGCATGCGCTCGCTAAAGCACAGCAACGCGGTTTTGGTGGCATGGTGAGTTTTGATATTAAAGGCGACATTAATGACGCTGCGGCTTTTCTAACAGGCCTTAAAGAGTTTAGCTTAGCCGAATCATTGGGGGGCGTTGAGAGTTTAATTTGCCACCCTGCGACCATGACTCATGCTGGAATGGAGGCAAAAGCACGCTTAGAAGCAGGGGTGGGTGATACGTTAATTCGTATCTCTGTTGGCATTGAGGATGTAAAAGATTTAATTGCCGATTTAGACCGTGTTTTCAATTTAGTTAAACCAGGTCAGGGGCAGCAAGCCACTCAGAGCAACGCGACGCAAACGCACACGCAAGCCAATACGCAACAAAGCAGCACTTTTAAGTTAACGCCAGCACATACGGCATTGTGGTAGAAAAATGGTAAATATTGTTCATAAATTTGGTGGCTCAAGCTTAAGCTCTGCGGAGCGTTATCATGCTGTGGCAAATATTGTTTTAGCAAATACGCAGCAAGGTGATTGTGTGGTGGTGTCTGCATCGGGCAAAACAACCGACACCTTGGTAAAACTTTGGCAAAGTTATCAACAGCAAGATAGCCAAGCGGTTAGTGATATTTTATTGCTGATTGATAATAATCAGCGCGCCTTAATAGAGCAGCTGTTAGTAGCAAAAAACAAGCAGCAGGCATTGGCACAATTAAAAGATGAGCTGGCGCTATTAAATACACTTATTGCAAAACAGCAACTACAAGAAGCCGTGTTGCTAGCACATGGAGAAGTATGGTCTGCGCGTTTATTAGCGGGCTATCTAAATCAGCTGGGTGTGGCAGCACAGGATGTGGATGCACGGCAGTTATTTACATTAAATGATGGCCAACTATTGCATCAAAAGAATCAACAGCAATGCACCGATGCGATCAGTAAAGCAAAGATCAATGTGGTGACAGGCTTTATCGCTGCAGATTGTCAGGGTAAGACGGTAACACTGGGTCGTAATGGCAGTGACTACAGTGCGACCTTGTTAGCAAGCTATACCTTTGCCAAGCAAGTGTCTATTTGGACTGATACCCAAGGTGTATTCAGTACAGACCCTCGTAAGGTGAAAAACGCCGTTAAATACGCAAAAGTGTGCCGAGAGCAAGCTAATTTATTGGCTCGCTTAGGTAACCCTGTTTTACATGCAAAAACCTTATCACCGCTTAAAGACAGCGACATTAAACTTGTTGTAAGAAGTAGCTTTGATTGTGATGCCAGTCCAACTGAGGTTGTAAAAGAAGGGTATAGCAAGGCGAAGCGTTTTATTACGACCTTAGATAATATCGATTTACTGCGTGTTGATACGCTAAGCACAGGTGAAGTGGGGGAGCTGAGTCAGCTAATTCAGCACAGTTTGCATCATTTTGTGAAAGAAGGTGATACCTATTTGCTGGTACCAGGGCACAGTACTCATCAAGTGGTGAGTCACCTTGCTGGGCGGGCTAATATTGTTGAATCTAATTTAAGCGGCTGCGCGGTTGTGGCACCAAGTAGCGATGTGAGCCAGTTAGCTGAACAAGCAATTTCGCTCCTTAAAGAGCAAAGTATTCATCCACGCTTTGTACAACAAGATCAGCAGTATGTGTTGCTACTAAACGATCAAGCTATAGACAGCGATGTACTGACCCTGTTGCATGATAAATTGGTCAACAAGGGTCAAGAACTGGCTATTATCGTGGCTGGGCTGGGTAATGTTGGTGAAGTCTTTCTATCACAGTTACAGGCTCAGTTTGTTAGGTTATCAGCTCATTACCAGATTAAAGTCGTGGCATTATTACGCTCAAAGCAAATGCTATTTAGTGCCAGTGGCTTGAACACAGAAACGTGGCAAGCGCAGTGGCAAAGTGAAGCCCAACACTACGATAAAGAAACACTGCTAACACGTATTAGCGAACTTGATTACGAACACAAAGTGGTGATTGATATCACTGCCAGTGAAGCGTTTAGCCAATTATACCCAGCACTCGTTGAGCTTAATTGTCATTTAATTAGTGCCAATAAATATGCAGGCACAGCGGCAAATGATTGGTATCAAACATTGCGCTCTAATTTAGCTGAGCGTAATTTGTTGTGGCGTTATAACACCAGCGTAGGGGCGGGCTTACCAATTAACTTTGCGTTGGCAGACTTACAAAATAGTGGTGATAGCATTCATCGTATAGAAGGGGTTTTTTCGGGGACGCTGTCGTGGTTGTGCAGTTGCTATGATGGTAATGTTCCGTTTTCTGAACTTGTGCTACAAGCGCAGCAAATGGGCTACACCGAACCTGACCCGCGTGAAGATTTATCTGGCCGAGATATGCAGCGCAAGTTACTTATTTTAGCCCGTGATTTAGGGTTGGATTTAGAGCTTGATGACATTGCATTAACGCCATTGATGCCTGAAGAACTGGCAACAGGAAGTTGGCAAGACTTCCTTGCGAACAGGCATTTGCTTGATGCATTCATCGAAGAAAAGGCTGCCATTGCACAGGCCGAAAATAAAGTTGTTCGCTACACCGGTGCAATTACGCTCGTTGATGGTAAAGCGAAAGCAGCCGTTGGCTTAGTGAATGTTGCACACGATGATGTATTAGCCAGCTTAAAGCCGGGTGATAATATTTTTGTGATTAATTCGCAGTGGTACACAGACAACGCGCTGGTCATTCAAGGCCCTGGTGCAGGAAAAGAAGTGACTGCTGCGGGAGTTCATTCAGACCTTTACTGGTTAGTGAATAACTTAAAATAATTTTGCTGATCTTAGTTTAAATAGCTAAGCAAAAAGCGCCCAATGGGCGCTTTTTTATTAGTCTAATAAAGGTGTTAAAGACTGTTTAGAACAGCTCTTCCTCTGTAGAAAGTGACTCTTCAAACACATTAGTCGGTTGCTCAAGGACATACTTCGTCGGAGCGGTGCCTTTAATAAAGTACTCAAAGCGACTAGTGTAATCATTTTTATGGCTCAGTAACCCTGTTGCTAAATCAATGCGCACAGACACTAAGCCTTCTGGAAACTCAATCGGTGCCTCAGGCATACCATCTAAAGCAACTCGCATAAAATCAACCCAAGCTGGTTGAGCCGTTTTTGCGCCTGATTCAGCCCCTGATATTTGTGACTTATCAAGGTTACTGTTGTAGGTTGAACGACCCAGTGGGTTGCCTGGGTTATCAAAGCCAACCCACACAGAGGTCAGTACATTGCGATTAAAACCACTAAACCATGTATCAACAGAGTCATTCGTGGTTCCGGTTTTACCTGCTAGATCACGGCGATCAAGCGCTTGTGCACGCCAGCCAGTACCACTCCAACCTGTTTTATGTGCCCAGCTTCCGCCACCCCAAATTGCGCTGTGCATTGCTTGCGAAATTAAGAAAGCATTTTGTTTTGAGATGATACGAGGCGCGCAGCGAGGCTGAGCATTGTGTTCTAATTCTGTGGCCACCAGTTGGCTATCATCAAGTGTTGCAAAATCGGGCGTGACCTTTTGCTCTGGGGTATCACAGGCAAGCTCTGGTGTGGCTTTATATAAAGTTGTTCCAGCAGAATCTTGAATTTCAGAGATGTAATAAGGCGTAATTAAGTGCCCTCCATTTGCAAAGGCACTCATGCCGCGTGCAAGCTCAAGAGGCGTAATAGAGGCACTCCCTAATGCCAGCGACTCACTGCGGTTAATGTCGCTATTCAAAAAGCCAAACTTTAATAAATGATCTGCTGTGCGCTCTAAACCAACACCGCGTAATAACCGAACTGAAATAACGTTTTTAGATTGTGCTAAAGCACGACGAATACGAATAGGGCCATTGTAGACTGCTGGGCTATTTTTAGGACGCCATGCAACACCTTGGCTCTTGTCCCATTGATTAATGGGGGCATCATTTAAGATTGAGGCTAAGGTATAGCCATTTTCTAACGCCGCTGAGTAAATAAATGGTTTAATATTCGAACCTACTTGGCGCTTAGCTTGTACTGCACGATTATATTGGCTTTGCTCAAAACTATACCCTCCCACAATGGCTTTTATGCGACCATCTTGAGGGTCAAGTGATACTAAGGCGCTTGATGCTTCGGGTACTTGGCTTAAAATATAACTGTCATCTGAATTCTTACGCAGCCAAATTTGTTCGCCAGCATTGAGAATTTCGGTGGCCGTTTTCGGTGCAAAACCTTGGCGATAACGGGTAATGTATTTACGTGCCCATTTTAGGCCATCCCACTCAAGGGTTATATGCTCGCCATTTTTTAGTAATACCTGCGCAGATTGCTCAGCAACATGAGTGACTACGCCCGCACGTAAAGGACCAAACTCTTTCACGTCTTTTAGTTTATCTAAAATAGCGTCTTCGCTAAGCGGACTATCCGTATTGCTATCCCAAAGCTGTGCGGTGGCGCCTCGGTATCCATGGCGCATATCGTAGGCATGTAGATTGTCGACGAGCGCATCTTGGGCTGCTTGTTGAATATTAGACTCAACACTGGTGTACACTTTAAAACCTGTGTTGTATGCACGTTCGTGGCCGTAACGGGCCACCATTTCTGCACGTACCATTTCGGAGATATACGGTGCATAGACTTCAATTTCTGCCCCATGAAATTTAGCGGTAATTGGTGCGTTAATGGCTTCTTCGTATTCACTCTGGGTAATATATTTTTCGGTTAACATACGGCCAAGAACAACATTTCGTCGACTTTTTGCGCGTGCAGGGTTACGAATGGGGTTTAAAGCCGAAGGCGCTTTGGGGAGACCTGCAATCATCGCCATTTGAGGCAGTGTAAGCTCATTCAGTTCTTTACCGTAATACACTTGTGCAGCAGCACCTATACCGAATGCGCGGTTACCTAATTCAATTTTATTTAAATATAATTCGAGAATTTCATCTTTGCTTAATATGCTTTCTATGTGCAAAGCAATGAAGATCTCTTTCACTTTACGGATGTATGCTTTTTCACGAGTTAAGAAGAAGTTACGGGCAAGTTGCATTGTTATAGTACTTGCGCCTTGTTTCTTTTCTCCTGTAGATATGAGTACAATGGCTGAGCGGATGATACCGATAGGGTCGATACCAATATGTTCATAAAATCGATTATCTTCAGTTGCTAAAATAGCATCGATTAAAGGCTGGGGAATTTCATCGATTGTGACCGGAATGCGGCGTTTTTCACCGAATTGGTTAATCAATAAACCATCTCTAGAAAATACTTGCATAGGTGTCTGTAATTGAACGTCTTTCAGTACCTGAACGCTAGGAATATCAGGTTTAACGTAATAGTATAGACCGACTAAAGTGATTAGTCCTAAAAATGAGCAGATGATAATAAATTGTAAAGTTCGTTTTAATAAAATCACTTATATTTTCCCTAAATGGACTCCCAATTAGAATCGGAGACTGCTAGTATATATTGATTAAAAAATGAATAATATTTTTTCAGATAAAAATTATAACTTGTTTATTATTAAAACAAAGGCCAAGTTGCAAACATGCTAAGTCAGCTATTTAAAAAGCCTTCATCTATGATGGTAGGGATCGACATTGGATCGCACTGCATTAAAGCAGTGTTGTTGCAGGAGACAGACACAGGTTTGCGACTTGAGGCGTTAGCTATAGAGCCAATGCCAAAGGGAGCAATGTCTGAGCGTACAATTCAAGACATTGAAGCGATTGGCAATGTTATCGCTAAATTAAAAAGGAAAATACCTAAATCTGTTCAGGCTGCGGCAGTAGCCGTGTCTGGTCAAACCGTGATCACCAAAGTGATTTTCATGGATGTATCATTAACTGATGCTGAATTAGAGTCGCAAATTGCAATTGAGGCAGATAGCCTCATACCGTACCCACTTGATGAAGTGAATATAGACTTTGAAAAACTCGCCATTAATGAGGCCGATCCGAGCAAGGTTAATGTATTGCTCTCAGCTGCCCGTACAGAAAGTGTTGAGGCACGCGTTGGTGCTTTAGAAACCGCTAATTTAAAAGCTAAAGTGGTCGATGTAGAAAGTTATGCACTTAGTCGAACGATGGATGTGTACTACCAGCAGTTGCCAAGCGATGCGTACAATAAGTGTGTTGCTGTGGTTGATATTGGTGCCGTGCTGATGTTAGTGAGCGTGGTACAAGCGGGTGAAACTATTTATACCCGTGACCAAGTGTTCGGTGGTGATCAATATACAAATAGCATTGTTGCTTACTACAACAAAAGTTTTGATGAAGCTGAAATCGGCAAAACAACCGGTGATTTGCCACCTAATTACACCTTTGAAGTATTGGCACCTTTCCAAACATCGTTGCTACAGCAAGTAAGACGTGCGGTGCAAATGTTCTTAACCACAAGTGGCAAAGAGCATGTTGACTATATCGTTTTAACCGGTGGCACGGCGATGATTGAAGGGTTAGATCGCTTACTCATTGAAGAATTAGGAATTCATACTGTGGTTGCTGATCCTTTCGCAAACATTGAGATTTCTCCAAGAGTTGATCGCAATGTACTGCAGCGTCACCGAACGCAGTTTGCGATAGCTACTGGGTTGGCGTTAAGGAGCTTTTCATCATGCCACATATAAACCTACTGCCTTGGCGCGAACAACAACGCAAAGAATCACAGAATAAATTTGTGACAGTACTTTTTGCAGTTGTGGTTATCAGTTTCTTAAGTATGTATATATTAAGCTCTTTTTATAGCGGTTTACGCGAAGGGCAAAATATAAAAAATGATTTCTTAAATACAGAAATTGCCTTGCTTAATCAGCGTATCCGCGAGATTAATGATCTTGATAAGAAAAAAGAAAGCCTTCAACAACGCATGCGTTTAATAGAAGAGCTACAAAGTAGTCGTAACCTTGGTACGCAGATTATGGATGAAGTGGCAAAAATAGTGCCAGCGGGTGTCTATCTTACCAAGCTTGAGCGCCAAAATTGAATCTAACAATCGCTTATCGACGATGTTACGACAAGTGCAAAGCTCTTATTTGTTAGAACGACCCGTAATGCAAGGCATTGTTGCAGGTGAACAAACATCTAGGCTATTGAGTGATTTTAATATGGATTTTTACGTTAAACCGTTTGATAAAATAGGAGAAGCACCTAATGAGCCTTGATATCAAATCGTTAACTGAAATAGATTGGAATGAAATAGAACTCGAAAACATGGGCGATTGGCCCATCGCTGTAAAAGCACTGTGTTGTGCGTTTGTTGCGGCAATCGTGTTGTATTTCAGCTATAGCTTGTTAGTGTCAGACGAAATAACCAGCTATCACGCCGCGGTTGCAAAAGAAACCGAACTGCGCAATACGTACAAACAAAAATACGCTTTAGCCAGTAAACTAGAGTTATATCGTCAACAAATGGTCGACATGGAAGAAAAGTTTTCACAGCTTTTAAAACGCTTACCAACGTCGAATGAAACACCGGGGCTCCTTGACGACTTATCGTATGTGGGGACAACGAGCGGCTTAACCTTTTTGAAGATTGGCTGGTTGCCGGAAATTAAAAAAGAGTTTTACACCGAATTACCCATTAAAATTGAGGTAATAGGGACCTATCATGAGTTTGGTGACTTTGTTGGCAAAGTGGCACAGTTACCACGTATTGTGAGTTTGCATGATTTTACCATTCAAACGTCGAACGAGAATGAATTAACCTTTAGCGTTGTGGCAAAAACCTACCGTTATGAAGGGGGGCCTAAGAAATGAGAAAGCTCCCGTTAATTATTGTTATGAGCTTGCTTCTCAGCGCCTGTAATGATGATACTTCAGAACAAAAAGAGTTTATTGATCAGGTAAAAGCGAGCACGACCCCTGAGGTTGAGCCTATTCCTCAAATGGCAAAGTTTCAATATTTTGAATACAGTGCAGGTGAGTTACGTAGTCCGTTTGTCGCTCCAAAACCAGAAATAATTCAAAATAACTTGGTTCAAGTTAAAAACTGTTTACACCCAGATCCTGATCGTGTTCGTCAACCACTTGAAAAATACCCGCTCGATAATTTGTCAATGAAAGGCACTATCGGTAGTAAAGGGAGAACCTGGGCATTGATCAAAGCCGCTGACGACACGCTATATCGTGTCACAGAAGGCAATTATCTAGGTTTGTATCATGGTGAAATAAAAGAAGTGCACGACAATTATATACAATTATTAGAATTAATTCCTGATGGGTCTGGTTGTTGGAAAGAGCGTCTGACAAAACTAGAAATGTTAGAGGCAGATACAAATGGTGCAAGTTAATCGTATGAAAGGTAAAAATAAGATGCATAAAGGAATGGCTTGGTTAGTACACATGCACAAATTTATGTTGGCGGCATTGGCACTCTTAATGACGCAGACAGCGATTGCTGCTCCTCTTCTCTATGATGTGCGTTATAACCCCTTGATGAAAGGCGAAACGCAATTACAGTTAGTGTTTGATGAGGCCCTTACCTTTGAGCCAAAAGTGCAAGTGTACAATTCGCCTGCACGCATTGAGATGTTATTTAGCGATGTCGGTGTAGATAACAATGTCCGCGATGTTGAAATAAATCAGGCGGGTATTAAACATGTCAGCAGCACAATGACATCACAAGGCTTGAAAGTAACCGTTTCTTTAGAGCGTTTAAAAATTTATAAAACGACTGCGAAAGATAACATCGTTACTTTACACGTATCAGACAACCCAATCACCACTGATGAGTCGGCTGATCCGCTATCAGCAAAAAATAATTACATTAATACGGTGCAATCAATTGATTTTCGTCGCGGTGATAAAGGCGAAGCGCGCTTACTTGTGTTTTTACAAGATACGCAAGCGGCAATCGATGTACATGAAAGCGGTGGTAAAATTGTTGCAGAGTTTCACCATACAGACATTTTAGACGATTTATTATATCAATTAGATGTTCTTGATTTTGGCACTGTTGTTAGCACGATAGAAACGTTTAAAGAAGATAATTTGACGCGCATTGTAGTTGAACCTAATGCCGCATTTAAATTTACGCATCAGCAGATCGAAAATATCTTTACTTTGACCGTCGAAAAAGATGACTCACAACGCGCATACCTTGATGGCGGTATTGAATACCAAGGTCGCCCAATGACCTTAAACTTTCAAGATATTCCGGTCCGTGCTGTGCTGCAAATTATCGCAGGCTATAACGAGTTTAACCTTGTCACCAGCGACTCAGTGTCAGGTAACATCACATTACGCCTAGAAGGAGTGCCATGGGATCAAGCACTCGACGTGGTGTTAAAAGTGAAAGGCTTAGACAAACGCATGGATGGCACCATTTTAATGGTGGCACCGTCTGAAGAATTGGCTGCTCGTGAAGCGAAAGAGTTAAAAGCAAAACAGCAAGTTGAAGACCTAGAGCCTTTATACAGTGAATATATTCGTCTGAACTACGCGAAAGCGGAAGAGTTCGCCGATTTATTAAAGACCGACACTAACAGCATCATTTCTGCACGTGGCAGCGTGTCGGTTGATAAGCGAACCAATACACTATTAATTAAAGACACCGCTAAGAGCATAGAGAGTGTTCGCCGTATGGTTGATACGCTTGATATTGCGGTGCGACAAGTTGTTATTGAGTCTCGTATGGTGACGGTTCGTGATAACGTACAAGAAGACTTAGGTGTGCGTTGGGGCTTTAGTGACCAGCAAGGCACTGATGGCTTAGCGGGAACACTTGAAGGTGCTGAAACGATTTCAAATGGTTTGATCCCGAACGTCGCTGATCGTCTAAATGTTAACTTACCAATCTCAAACCCAGCAGGGAGCATTGGTATGCATGTTGCGAAACTTGCCAATGGCACTTTAATTGATCTCGAGCTGACTGCGCTTGAAGAAGAAAATAAAGGTGAAATCATTGCCAGCCCACGTATTACCACAGCAAACCAGCAAAAAGCCCGTATTGAGCAAGGTACTGAAATTCCCTATGTAGAGGCTGCTTCAAGTGGTGCAACAACGGTGAGTTTTAAAAAGGCGGTATTAAGCCTTGAAGTGACACCGCATATCACGCCAGACAATAAGGTGATTCTTGACCTTATTATCACTCAAGATACACGAGGCGATACGGTACAGACTCCAACGGGCCCTGCAGTCGCTATTGATACGCAACAGATTCAAACACAAGTGTTGGTTGAAAATGGCCAAACCGTCGTACTCGGTGGTATTTTTCAACAACAAATTGTGAACTCAACAAAGAAAGTACCTCTACTAGGTGACATTCCATATTTAGGTGTGCTGTTTAGAAGTACGAGTGAATTTAATGAAAAAAGAGAGTTGCTAATCTTCGTAACACCAAAAATTCAGATAGATTAAGTGTTTTTTTCTTAAGCAACGAGCAATTCGCAGGTTTAATTGCTCGTTATGAGGCTTTTTACGCTAATTGACTTGAAATGACCAATCAATTACTGAGATAATCCCCTCCTTAATTTTGGGGCCAGGTCGTTAGGCGGGGTTTTATTTCAAATTTTAGAGTTCGTTTGTACTAAAAAGATATGGCTGAGAAACGTAATATATTTCTAGTGGGCCCTATGGGGGCTGGCAAAAGCACAATTGGTCGTCACATTGCTGACCAATTACACCTTGAATTTTTCGATTCAGATCAAGAGATCGAGCGTCGTACAGGAGCAGATATTGCTTGGGTATTCGATCTTGAGGGTGAAGAGGGCTTCCGACTTCGTGAAGAAACTGTTATTTCAGACTTAACTGAGATGCAAGGCATTGTCCTTGCTACTGGTGGTGGTTCTGTGATCAGTAAAGAAGTTCGTAATAAGCTTTCTGCTCGAGGTATTGTTGTATACCTAGAGACACCGATCGAAAAGCAGGTTGCACGCACACAGCGCGACAAGCGTCGCCCATTATTGCAAACAGAAGAAGCACCGCGCGATGTATTAGAGCGCTTAGCTGAAGAACGCGAACCGTTATACAAAGAAGTGGCTGATTTTGTTGTCCGCACTGATGAGCAAAGCGCTAAAGTTGTTGCTAATCAAATCATTGAGAAATTAGATTTTTAAAAACCAATAATAAAAAGGAAATTAGCGATGCTTGAATTAACTGTTAATTTGGACGAGCGAAGTTATCCTATTTATATTGGTCAATCTGCACTTCAACAGACAGGTCGACTCCGCGAGCACATTGGCGATTGTCGACCTATCATTATCACCAACGACACCATTGCACCTTTGTATTTAGATGATGTAATGACGTCGTTGGCTGATCTTAATCCGTTATCTTTTGTTATTCCTGATGGTGAGCAATTTAAATCACTGGATTGGTTTGAAAAGATTTCAGCGTTTTTACTTGAGCATAACTGTGGTCGTGATACCTGCTTAATTGCATTAGGCGGGGGGGTTGTAGGTGATTTAACGGGCTTTGTTGCTGCGTGTTATCAGCGTGGTGTGCCGTTTATTCAAATACCGACGACATTGTTGTCGCAAGTAGATTCATCTGTAGGCGGTAAAACAGCGGTTAACCATCCGCTGGGTAAAAACATGATTGGTGCTTTTTACCAACCGCAAGCTGTGTTTATTGATACCAAATCATTGCATACTCTGCCAGAGCGCGAGTTTGCAGCCGGTATGGCAGAAGTAATCAAGTACGGCTTAATCTACGATACAGAGCTATTTGCTTATCTTGAGCAAAATATCGCAAAGCTAAAGTCACTTGACGAGCAAACGCTTCAGCATGTGATTTATCGTTGCTGCGAAATCAAAGCACTTATTGTTGCAGAAGATGAAAAAGAAGCCGGTTTACGTGCACTCCTAAACCTGGGCCATACTTTTGGTCATGCTATTGAAGCACAAATGGGTTACGGTAATTGGTTGCATGGAGAAGCCGTGGCGGCAGGTATGGTGCTTGCAGCCCGACTGGCACACACGCGAGGCGACTTATCAGCATCTGAGGTTGAGCGTATTGTGCAGTTAATATCACAGTATGATCTACCTGTGGATATTCCAAGCGAGATGACCAGTGAGCAGTTTCTGATTCATATGCGCAAAGATAAGAAAAATAAAAAAGGCACCATTCGCTTTATTCTTCCTACACAATTTGGTCAATGTGCGCTGGTCAGTGATGTAACCGATCAGCAGGTCTGTGATTTAATAGCGCGCTAATGCAATCACAAATATTGCCTAGCCGTGCAGCGCTAGTTGATCGTATTGCCCTCCAATTCGAATATGGGCAGAACCTAATATGCTTATTAGGTGCATCAGGATTAGGAAAAAGTTATTTGTTGGAAACGTTTATTACCGACAAATATCTTGAGTTCAACAAAGCATTTGTACAACTTTCTGGCAAGATGACTGATCAACAGTTCATCACTGAGCTACTCGAACAAAACTTTCGTAACCCACTGATTGATCATACCCTCAGTTTATCTGAAAACTTTTATCAGCTTTATAAACAACAACCCTGCGGTAATTGTTTGTGGGTGATTGATGGCGGCCGTCATTTATCAGATGAAATGATCCAACAGTTAGAAACGTTAGCAAAACAAAGCCCAACAACTTTATATATTTTGCTTGCCTCACAATCATCGGGGCAGTTTACGCAAGCGGTTGAAATTCATCTTGAAGCATTGAACATAAGTGAAAGTAAGCAGCTAATGCGCTGGTTCTTTGATAACTTACCTGTTGAGGAAGACCCTGTATTTCGTACTTTTTTACAAGAAGCACAGGGCAATCCTGCGTTGCTACTTGCATGGCAACCTGAGCTACAAACTGCTGATATTCGTGCGCCAGAAAAAAGTTATAAGCTGCTGTATATCATTTTATTGTTGTTAACGACCATGCTGTTGATTATTGGCTTTTTATACAAAGCTGATATGACTCAGTGGTGGAAAGCGCATTATCAACAAGATACCGCTTTACCGGTGGAAACTGCACTTTCTACTGACGCTGTTGTTAACTCGCAAAGAGACATCGAGCTTAAAGCCGTTGAGCAGCCAGAACCAGAACGAGCACCTGAGCTGCCATCGCCAACAGTTGAAACCGCAGAGGTTATTAAGCAACCCAATGAAAAGCATGAAAATAATGTTGCTGCAATTGTTGATAGCCTCGCGCCAGATAAAACGATTGAGCAACCATCACAGCCAATAGAAAAGCCAAGCAGTGATGAAATTGCCGCTGCGCTTACATCTGATGCGAAAAATACTGATAACATTGATTCATTCATAGAAGAGCCTGTGAATGACAAACCGCCACGACTTAGCGGTAATGCTTGGTATTTAGCACAGCCAGACAATAATTTTGTTATTCAGCTATTGGCTGTCACGAACCCACAGATCAGCGAGAAATTTATCGCTGAAAATACCTTACAAGGGCAAGTGAATACTTATAAAAGCATGCGCAGTGGCAAGCCATGGTGGATTGTCACTTATGGCAGTTTTTCGACCTTAAGTGATGCTAAGAAAGCAGCCTTATCACTTTCTGAAAATGTGCGTAAAAATCAGCCTTTTTATAAAAAAATAAGTAAAATTAAACAAGAAATCGCTTCACTAGATCAGTAAATTAAAACTGATTAGTGTAAAATCGCGCAACACTGAATTGAAGTTAAGAGCAGATGCAGCAAAAGACCAGGGCCTTCCTTAAATGGGCAGGCGGAAAATACAGCCTAGTTGAGGACATTCACGCCCGTTTAAAACAAGCGAGTATGAATGCAGACACCTTAGTTGAGCCTTTTGTTGGTGCGGGTTCAGTGTTTTTAAATACTGATTTTAAGCATTATATTTTGAATGATATCAATGCAGATCTCATCAATTTATACACTGAGTTAAAGCGCTCGCCAGATGAGTTTATTAGCGACGCTAAAAAGTTGTTTGTTGAATTAAACAACCACCCAGAAGCTTACTATGAATATCGTGTGCAGTTTAATCAAAGTAGCGATGTGTATGAGCGTGCTATTTTATTCTTATACATGAATCGTCATGGTTATAATGGTCTATGCCGTTATAACTTGAAGGGGATTTTTAACGTCCCCTTTGGAAAATATAAACGTCCCTATTTCCCTGAAAAAGAAATGAGCTTTTTTGCTGAGAAAGCACAGCAAGCTACGTTTACCTGCCTAGGCTATGACGAAGTCTTTAAGCTTATTCCTGAAAACGCTGTTGTGTACTGTGACCCACCGTATGTACCGCTCAGTAAAACCGCGTCTTTTACGTCATATGCTAAAGGGGGGTTTAACTTAGATGATCAAGCAAACCTAGCAAATTTAGCCGAGCAAGCTGCTTTTGAAAACAATACACCAGTGCTTATCTCGAATCATGATACGGTCTGGACGCGTAAAATATACAGCCAAGCATCATTAGACGAAATTCAAGTTAAGCGAACAATCAGCCCTAAAGGCGGTTCACGCAATAAAGTCAATGAGTTAATGGCTATGTACTTAGCACCAAAGACACGGTGAAATAGATAGCAGCGACGAAAAGAATAAATAAGATGAGGGCAATCACAGCGAGGGAGCTGAGTGAATGCTCTTTGAAATCAGCTTGACGTTTGTCTTCTGATTGAACACCAAAAAATGCCGCAACGACACTTTGTAATGCACTAAAGAATTTTTTCATGCGATTTAGAACGTCGAGCCTAAACCGCTAACTTTCTTTGATTCTTCGCTACTAGTTAACAGTTCAAGTAAATCTAAGTAATGAAATTGAGCACTACGGCTATCGCCCGTTATCCACGAAAACCAACCCGTTTCTTTATTAGTTTGAATACATTGATTAGTCGAAGACGATACAGTAATCGTATTGCATTGACAGTCTGATGTGGCTGCTAGAAATGTATCTTCATCATTTGAAGAAAGTGATACAAAAGCAGTAACTGAAAGTGCGGACGCGATTAAGATCCCAGTTTTAAAAGCACGCATTGTAATAACCTTTGTTTGTGTTATTTAGACAAGCATACATAAAAGTTGTTCAAATAACAAACTTAATTAATGCTGAATTAGATGATTTTTTAGTAAAATTAGCAGCTTGAAGTAAATGAAATGTTTAATTTTTGTTTGTTTTTAGTTGTTATTAAAAAAGAGGTTATACGCAATGGGTTCGTTCTTTTTACCTAGATTCAATAGTCTAAAAGACTGACTCTATTATTTTGTCGGGCGCTGCGCTTTCGTGCCGGTGTTTAAATCAGCTAACGATTGGGTTACATTAAGCGCACTTTCATTGCTGTAGCAAATTTTAAGGGATCTCTCATGCTGGAAACATTACAAAAGTATTTAATTGCCCCGTCTATTTTATCGGCCGACTTTGCGCGTTTAGGCGAAGATGTCGATCGCGTCTTAACCAGTGGTGCTGATGTTGTACATTTTGATGTAATGGATAACCACTATGTGCCAAACCTGACCTTTGGCCCCATGATTTGCAAAGCATTACGTGACTACGGTGTTACCGCACCGATAGATGTGCATTTAATGGTGAAGCCGGTTGACCGCTTAATTCCTGATTTTGCTGAAGCTGGGGCATCAATTATTAGTTTTCACCCAGAAGCCAGTGAACATATTGACCGCACCTTACAGCTAATTAAAGATTGTGGTTGCCAAGCGGGATTGGTGTTTAATCCTGCAACCAGCCTGAGCTACCTTGAGCATGTACTCGACAAAGTTGATGTGATCTTATTGATGTCGGTAAATCCCGGTTTTGGCGGTCAAAGCTTTATTCCACATACCTTAGACAAGTTACGTCAAGCGCGTAAAATTATTGAACAATCAGGTCGAAATATTCGCCTTGAAGTGGATGGCGGTGTTAATGTGGATAACATTGCAGAAATCGCTGAGGCAGGAGCCGATATGTTTGTTGCCGGTTCTGCTATTTTCAACCAACCTGATTACAAAGAGGTGATCGATAAAATGCGTGCAGAGCTAGGAAACGTTAATTCATGAGATACGATGCTGCCTTTTTTGACCTCGACGGCACATTAGTCGACAGTGTTTATGATTTGTATATTGCCATGAATTTAACGCTAACAGATTTAGCGTTTCCGGTGGTCACACAAAAATTAGTGGAAAGTTGGGTTGGTAATGGCATAGAAACGCTTGTTAAGCGAGGCTTGAGCGGTGATATGCAAATAAGCGAGCATTTAGATGATGCGTTGGCACAGCGAGCTATCACTCTTTTTTATCAGCATTATGATGAGGTTGTTGGTGATTATAGCGCGCTTTATCAGCACGTTGAGACAGGTCTTGCAGCGCTGGCAAGCATACCCAAAGTCATCATAACCAACAAAGCACGCCGCTTTACTGAAAAACTACTTGATAAGTTGGCACTTACTCATCATTTTCAGTTTATTGTTTGCGGCGATGATATGACAAAAAAACCATCAGCTGAACCGTTACAATTTGCTTGCACACAACTTAATGTAAGCCCAGAAAAAGCCATTATGATCGGTGACTCTAAAAGCGATGTATTAGCAGCTAAAGCCGCTAATGTTGATGTTATCGCGCTCGGTTATGGTTATAACCAAGGTGAAAACCTTGCTGATTTCAATCCAGAGTACCTCTGTGATAATTTCTTAGATATAATACCTGTTCTTACGCAAAGGTAAGTGCATTTTAAATTTAGTCTTATTAGTTTAGTAAAATAAAGGAACATCATGAGTAAACCAGTAGTGTTAAGTGGCATTCAGCCAACCGGTGGTATGACAATAGGCAACTATGTTGGCGCTATTAACCAGTGGCTTAAGCTACAGGAAGACCACGAAAGTTTCTTTATGCTGGTTGATTTACATGCCATTACTGTACGTCAAGATCCTGAGCAGCTGCGCTCACGTGTTTTAGATGGTATTGCATTGTATGCGGCGTGTGGTATCGACCCTGAAAAATCTGCGTTATTTGTTCAATCTCAAGTGCCAGAGCATGCTCAGCTTAGTTGGGTGTTAAACTGCTATGCGCAAATGGGTGAGCTTAACCGTATGACGCAATTTAAAGACAAGTCATCAAAGCATGCTAATAACGTAAACGTGGGCTTATTTTCATACCCTGTATTACAAGCCGCTGATATTTTGTTGTATCAAGCTGATCAAGTGCCAGTAGGCGAAGACCAAAAGCAGCATTTAGAGCTTACTCGTGATATTGCGACGCGTTTTAATAACCTGTACGGAGACGTATTTAAGCTTCCTGAGCCATACATTCCTGAATTTGGTGCACGTGTAATGAGCTTGCAAGACCCACTAAAGAAAATGTCTAAGTCAGATGAAAATCCAAACGGCTACATCATGTTGTTAGATGAACCGAAGAAGATTGAAAAGAAACTGAAAAAAGCCGTTACTGATTCAGACGAGCAAGCACGTATTTACTTCGACCGTGAAGAAAAGCCAGGCGTATCTAATTTACTTACCTTGTTATCAGTTGCCACTAAACGCTCAATCGAAGACTTAGTGCCTGAGTACGAAGATAAAATGTATGGTCACCTGAAAAAGGATACAGCAGCAGCCGTGGTTAGCATGATTGAGCCTATCCAAGCGCGTTTTCATGAAATTCGTGATGATCAAGCGTTACTTAATAGCATCATGAAGTCTGGCGCTGAGAAAGCGAGTATTCGTGCTGAAAAAACATTAAAAGCAGTGTACGACGCGGTGGGTTTTATTCCTCGCCCGTAGTCATATAGCAACGGCTTTTAAAGATATAAAAATACCGCTTATAAGCGGTATTTTTATATCTAAGCGTCTAACAGAAACTCAATGCCATTAAGACGCTAAATAGGCAAATGAGTGACACAGCATATTTATCTGTTTTTTCCATTCTACGTTCCTCATCACATTTAAAATATGACTCAATTTTCATCAAAGCTGGTTGGGTATATCTTCAGGCATAAAGGTTGGTGACCTGTTGATAGCGCTACAATAACGGCCTTAGAGGGGGGATGTCGCTTATCAAGATATGAGCAATTTGTTTGATAAGGTTTTTTTAATTTATACCTTTTATTTATCAATGGGTTATATTTAAACCTTATGAAAGGAAATAAGCTTTTAATCAGTGCTTTTTAGTATTTTTTATTGCTTTAGTAGGCTTTGCTTTTACTGCGCTTTCTTCCATTGGTTTCAAAAAACGCAGTAAGCTAAGTGAGTAGCGTGTTTGAGCCGCTATTTTTTAACGGGCGTAACGCCAGGCGAATCACAAGCGATCACCGAAAAGCGATAGCCATACGGCGCATTGTGATCGGGGGTAATTTGAACAATCTCATAATCATTCAATTCCACAGCTTTACTCTTCTCATCTTTTAAGCAACGAGAGTAACTATCAGCCTCAAAGCTAAAAGCAAACATGGCAATGAGACGTTTGCTGCGCTCAAAGTAGCCCTTGGTATTTAAAAATTGACGTAAGTTTTCAACTGTTTCACTCTCACCATCACTCTCACCATCACTCTCACCCTCACTGTCTATCTCAACATTGCGCTTAGATGGGGGCGTTTCTGCGCTGCTCTTTGGAAGGTGTTGTTCTATTTTTTCACTGAGTTCTTCAACGGCTTTTTGTTGCTCAGTGGGTGACTCTTTTGCTATCGCTTGGCCATCAACAAAGCTTGTAAGAATATTATCAAGCACCTCTTCAGGTGGCTTGTCATTAATGAACGAAGTCAGATTAATAAAGACCACTGACGCTAATATAAAGCGCACTATAGCCGTTAATAATGGTGAATAACTTTGACTAATAAATTTTATCCGCTCTGAGCCAAACGGTTTTATTAATAATAAAATGAAAATATAGAAGGGTAAAAAAAGTTGAAACAACAGCAGGGTACCTAATGTGATCCCCATTGCCCAAGGGGGTAAATACAGTAAGGTGGCAAAGTTATGGGTATAGTTAAAGTGGTTGGCCGACACATGGGTAACGTCATTAACAATGCCACTGGCCCCAGCTAATACAAAGTTCGCGATACTGGCATAGAAAATTAAGATGAGTGCTTTGCCCGCTAAAGAGTGCCACAGCTGATTAAACTTAGGCCAAAATTCAATAACGAGGGCAATGATAGTGATGGTGGCACTGAGCCAGCCTGATTGCAGAACAATCAGGCTGCTTAATGCTAAAAGGTAGAGCTTTTGTGCGGTACTTAAGTTAAACCAAATGGCTTGTATACGTTCAACCAACCTTGTTTTATGAGGTTGCCAGCTGCGCTGCTGTTGTTGAAACTGTTTATTAGCGCGCCACTTCGCTATTTTTAAATACCTACGCACCCAACGTCCTTTTTTATAGTAGTGGTTTTAAGTATCTGCCTGTGTGTGAACGTTCGCAATCGGCCACTTCTTCAGGCGTACCCGAAATTAAAATTTCACCGCCGCCAGAGCCCCCTTCAGGGCCTAAATCGACAATCCAGTCAGCAGTTTTGATCACATCAAGATTGTGTTCAATCACTACAATGGTATTGCCATGGTCGCGTAAACGGTGAAGCACCACTAATAATTGCTGAATATCAGCAAAGTGTAAACCTGTTGTAGGTTCATCAAGTATATAGAGTGTTTTACCCGTGTCGCGTTTTGATAGCTCTCGTGCCAGTTTTACACGCTGTGCTTCACCACCCGATAAGGTTGTTGCTGCTTGCCCTAAACGGATATAAGACAAGCCAACATCCATTAGGGTTTGTAGCTTGCGGGCAATCGCGGGAATTTTATCAAAATACTCGCGCGCATCTTCCACGGTCATTTCTAATACTTGGTGAATATTTTTACCTTTGTACTGTACTTCAAGTGTTTCACGGTTGTAGCGCTGGCCTTTACATACATCACACGGCACATACACGTCTGGTAAAAAGTGCATTTCTACTTTGATTACGCCATCACCTTGACACGCTTCACAACGACCGCCTTTCACGTTAAAGCTAAAGCGACCGACTTTATAACCTCGTGAGCGGGCTTCTTGGGTGCCAGCAAACAGTTCACGAATACCAGTAAAAATACCGGTGTATGTGGCAGGGTTTGAACGTGGCGTACGGCCAATCGGGCTTTGGTCAATATCAATTACTTTATCAAAGTGATCAAGACCACTAATCGATTTATACGGTGCGGCCTCTGCGGTCGTTGCACCATTAAGTTCAGTGTGAGCGAGTTTAAATAAGGTGTCGTTGATAAGCGTTGACTTACCAGAGCCTGAAACACCAGTGATACAGGTCATCAAACCGAATGGAATTTTTAAATCAACATTCTTTAGGTTATTACCCGTTGCGCCGAATAGCTCAAGCCATTTGTCGTTCGTTGGATGGCGAGTGGTTGGTACTTCAATTTTTTTCACACCCGATAAGTATTGCCCGGTGATAGAGTCTTTGCTCGCTAAAATATCGTCATGCGTACCTTGTGCGATAACATGACCACCATGAACACCGGCACCTGGACCAATATCGATAATGTGATCTGCAGCGCGAATTGCATCTTCATCGTGTTCAACCACTATCACGGTATTCCCTAAATCGCGAAGGTGAATAAGGGTTTTTAGCAAGCGGTCGTTGTCACGTTGGTGTAAACCAATTGACGGTTCATCCAGTACATACATAACGCCAACAAGCCCAGCACCAATTTGGCTTGCAAGGCGAATACGCTGCGCTTCACCGCCCGATAGCGTGTCTGCACTGCGCTCAAGTGATAAGTAGTTTAAGCCAACATTTATTAAAAATGATAAGCGATCACGGATCTCTTTTAAGATTTTATCGGCAATCTGAGCACGCTGACCTGTAAGCGCTAGGCCTTCAAAAAATGCCATACTTTCACCAATACTCATGGTGGTGATGGCTGGCAAATTAGTTTGACCTATGAATACGTGACGAGCCTCTTGGCGTAAACGAGAACCATGACAGCTTGGACATGCTTGGCTGGTTTGATATTTTGCTAGCTCTTCGCGAACTGAGTTTGACTCAGTTTCGCGGTAGCGGCGGTTCATATTATTTAATACACCTTCAAACTCGTGATTACGAGTAATAAGGTCGCCGCGGTCATTTCGATAATTAAAGGCGATTTTGGTTTTACCCGATCCTTCAAGAATGACTTTTTGGGCATCTTTACTTAATTCTTGAAACGGAGCTTCTAGGTCAAAGCCATAGTGTTCAGCCACTGCTTGCAGCATCTGAAAATAATAAAAGCTGCGTTTGTCCCAGCCCTTAATCGCACCGCCCGATAAACTTAGCTCTGGGTTTTGCACCACACGATTGGGATCAAAGTACTGGCGAACCCCTAAACCATCACAGCTTTGACATGCACCAGCAGGATTATTAAACGAGAAAAGGCGAGGCTCAAGCTCGCTCATAGCGTAGCCACATGTTGGACAGGCAAAGTTTGCTGAAAAAAGCATGTCTTCGCTAAGTGAGTCATCCATTGCAGCGACGTGCGCAACACCACTTGAAAGATCAAGGGCTGTTTCGAATGACTCGGCTAAGCGCTGCTGCTGACCATCTTTCACTTTAAAACGATCGACAACCACTTCTATCG
The DNA here is from genome assembly GCF_053628915.1 of Pseudoalteromonas sp. MBR-15. Classification (NCBI taxonomy): domain Bacteria; kingdom Pseudomonadati; phylum Pseudomonadota; class Gammaproteobacteria; order Alteromonadales; family Pseudoalteromonadaceae; genus Pseudoalteromonas; species Pseudoalteromonas sp. MBR-15. The sequence continues at coordinate 11,645 of NZ_JBRJHH010000020.1, read as the reverse complement.
TGTGCTTTTTATGCAGCTCTAACGTGGGAGGATCTGATAAGTCACATACCTCACCATCTATGCGGGCACGAATAAAACCTTGACTTGCTAGTTGCTCAAGTAGCTTTACATGCTCACCTTTACGGTCTTTAACCACGGGGGCGAGTAGCATGAGTTTGCTGCCCTCTGGCAGAGCTAAAACCGTGTCGACCATTTGGCTAATTGTTTGTGCTGCCAGTGGTAGGTCGTGGGTAGGGCAACGAGGCTCACCAACACGGGCAAAGAGTAAACGCAGGTAATCGTATATCTCGGTGATTGTGCCAACCGTCGAACGTGGATTGTGCGAGGTTGATTTTTGTTCAATAGAGATAGCCGGTGAAAGACCTTCGATATGATCAACATCAGGCTTTTCCATTAACGATAAAAATTGTCTTGCATAGGCTGAGAGTGATTCTACATAACGACGTTGCCCTTCTGCATACAATGTATCAAACGCTAAAGACGATTTCCCTGAACCAGATAGGCCAGTGATAACTATCAGCTTATCACGGGGAATGGTTAGGCTGATGTCTTTTAAATTGTGCGTACGGGCGCCTCGGACTTCAATGTTTTCCATGCTATCTCGTTTTATTACCAAGTGATTATTTCAGTATCTCACAATACGCGACAAGATTAATCCTTGATCAAAGAAAAAATCCTCACTTACAGGTGATTATTTATTTTTCGCTTGTGGTAGAATCCACGCTTACATTTTAATAGACAGCAAGATTCAGTAATTCATGACAGCATCTTCACTCAACTCCCGAGAAAAACGCGCTGCCGTTTCGTTAGCGAGCGTGTTTGCGTTCCGTATGCTTGGCCTATTTATGTTGATGCCAGTTCTGGCTATTTATGGTCAGCAATTGGAAGGTTTTTCGCCGCTATGGATTGGTTTTGCAATCGGTGCGTATGGTTTAACGCAAGCCGTGTTACAAATTCCAATGGGGTGGTTGTCGGATAAAATAGGCCGTAAAAAAGTGATTATTGGAGGCCTGTGCGTGTTTGCGCTTGGTTCCGTTATTGCTGCCACCGCCGAGTCGGTACAAATGGTGACGTTTGGCCGTGCATTACAAGGTATGGGCGCGATTGCCAGTGCGTTACTTGCTTTGGCTTCAGATTTAAGCCGAGATGAGCAACGTCCAAAGGTGATGGCTGTTATTGGTATGTGTATTGGTATGAGCTTTGCTGTTGCGATGCTACTAGGGCCAATAGTTGCGGCATCTTGGGGTGTTGCTGGCGTTTTTTGGCTAACAGCTGGGTTGGCCATTTTAGGTATTTTTATTGTCTTGTTTTTGGTTCCAAATGCAGTAAACAAGGCACCCAAAGGCGACACGCTTGCCACCTTAGATGACATAAAACAATTAATTAAACATCCGCAATTAGCGCGTTTAGATTTTGGGGTTATGTTACTTCATCTTACGTTAACCACGGTGTTTGTAGCCTTACCGGGTCAGTTAATTAAAGATGGATTAATTGCTGATCATCATTGGTATTTATATATTCCAGTCTTATTTTTAGCGTTTTTCTTAATGGCGCCAATGATGATAGTGGCTATCCGCAAAGAAAAAGAAAAACAGGCGTTTATTGGTTCAATCGCTTTATTAGTATTGAGCATGCTGGCGATGTCATTCTGGGTTGATTCTGTGATTGGCATCGGTGTGTGTATGTTAGTTTACTTTGTCGCATTTAATTTTTTAGAAGCCACTATGCCTGCATTAGTGTCTCGTATTGCCCCTGCAAACCAGAAAGGCTCTGCCATGGGCGTGTTTTCGTCTACGCAGTTTTTTGGTGCCTTTTTAGGTGGTTTATTGGGGGGCTATGTTGCACAAGCGCTAAGTGCGCAAGCAGTGTTTGCGGCGGCGGCACTTGTTGGGGTAATATGGCTTATCCTTGCTTGGAATATGCAAGTCCCACCAAGAAGTAAAATTATTAGCTTAATGACAGAATTAAGTTCCGAGCAGCAGGCACAAGCGCTTGCTTCTCGTCTAGTTGCTTTACCGGGCGTAATAGAAGCAACGGTTGTTTGCGATGAAAATCGCAGCTATTTAAAGATTAATGATAAAGAATTTGACCTAGACCAAGCACGAAAAGCGGCTGGTTTAATCTAACGTTTAAAGGAGAAGTTCCATGGCACGCGGTGTGAACAAAGTAATCTTGGTTGGTAATTTAGGCCAAGATCCAGAAGTACGTTATATGCCTAATGGCAATGGTGTAGCGAATATCAGCATTGCTACGACTGACAGCTGGAAAGATAAAAACACAGGGCAAATGCAAGAGCGTACAGAATGGCACCGTGTTGTTTTATTTGGCAAGCTAGCTGAAGTAGCGGGTGAGTACCTTCGTAAAGGTTCACAAGTTTATATTGAGGGTCGTTTACAAACACGTAAGTGGACTGATCAATCTGGCCAAGAAAAATTTACCACTGAAATCGTGGTAGACATGGGCGGTCAAATGCAAATGTTAGGTGGCCGTGGTGGCGACCAACAGGGTGGTGGTTATCAAGGTGGCCAATCACAAGGCGGTTACCAAGGTGGTCAACAACAAGGTGGCGGCTATGGTGGCGGTTCGCAGCAAGCGCAAAGCAACAGCTATGCACCTCAGCAGCAGTCAGCACCGGCGCCAGCACAACAACAGCGCCCACAACAACAGCCTGCACCTGCACCGCAGCAAAATAACAACCAATACGGTGGTTATGGCCAACAGCAAAGCAGCGCACCACAGCAAGGTGGTTTTGCTCCTAAGCCACAAAATGCACCACAAGGTGGCGCATCAAACCCAATGGAACCACCAATCGATTTTGACGACGATATCCCGTTCTAAATTTCCAACTTTTTAAATGTAAAGATGATTTTATTTAAAGCCCTGTTTATGCAGGGCTTTATTGTTTTTGATGTGTAAAGTTTGTTTAGGCTTGACTTTTTCTTTTTCGGAATGTACTTTTTTATAAGTGTAAAGGAGAGCCTATGAAGTTGAGAAGTGTCGAAAAAGATGGAATCAATGAAACTGCATTTTTAATAGTAGATGATTATGGTGTTCCAATAGATCGCCTCTGTAGATTTACTTTAATTGAAAATGACGGGAAATCTGATGACTATCAAGAATCCATAGCGCGAACTGTAATTCATATAGAAAAATGGGCAGATGAACATTCTTCGATAGAAGAGCAAATGTCAGATGGATGCTTTACCGATGGAGAGTTATACGTCTCTCTTAAGCGCCACCTAGAAAGGTACTCGGAAGATACTGGCAAGGTTTCTACAATCACCCCTCGAATCATTCAGCCAGAATATTTTAACCAAAGAATTGATAGGACGATTGCTTATTTTGAGTTTTACTTAAATATAGCTTTATCAAAAAGACGAGCGGATGCCTTACATACACAAAATTTACAGAAAAGAGCGGAAAAGTTATTCGCAAAACTCAAAGAAGAAAAGAGACCTATTTCTAAAGTATCCAAAGTAAAAGGCTTGTCAATCATAGCACAGGCATCGTTATACAACGGATTGGATGAGCAAAATTTATTTGGATGGAACAAACATACTCGCTTACGAAATAAAATGATTATACGACTTTTTTATGAAACGGGTATTCGTAAAGGAGAGCTATTGTCCTTGACAATTGAAAACTGTCATACGACAAAATTATCAAAAAAGGAACGTCCATATATACACACTATGGAAAACGTTAAGTATCCAGATCCTAGAAAAAAGAAGCCACATGAAAAAACTAGAAATAGAATTGTACCAATTTCACAGTCATTGTGTGATTTGATAAATGAATATAAGGGTATACGTAATTCATCTGACGCGGCTAAACGGCAGCTGCCATTTCTTGTGTTATCTAGCCAAGGCGATAATCAGCCATTATCGGTAAGTGGTCTTAATGGAATTTTTACAACTATCAAAGAACATTTACCTGATATTAAATCATTAGGTCCTCATCGACTCAGGCATACTTTTTTTGAAAATTTGGACCGTATGATGTACCGAAAAGGATATAGTGATGATCAAAAGATTAAAATCAAAAACTCATTAGGTGGTTGGAGTCCTAGCTCTCGTATGAGTGAAAATTATGAAAAGCTAGCAACCGAAGAACAATGTTATGACGCTTTAAACAAGCTGAATTATGAAACCGAGTTCGAAATGGGTCGGCTTAAAATAGAAGATATACCCTTTTAGGAACTCCTCCCTATGATAAGTAATACATCTTTAAATTCAGAAAATGTTTTGTTGGTTGAATATGAAGAATGCCAAGAAAATGTAGTTTATGAGTTAGCTCCTAAATCTCAAGAAGGTCAAATTCTAGATTTAAATTTGGATGTAATTAGTCTACACCCAGAGAGATTATCTATAAATTTCACTCTGCTTGACCCTATTATGGTTCATCATGTAAAAGCATGGATTTCATATGCCTGTAAGAAGTACTCCAACCAAACTCTTTTCAATGTTTTCACTATTATCAACAGAACACTAATTATCGGTGAATGTGACAGCAGTGAAATTGAAGGAAAAATTATAGATTTAGTCAAGAGCTATGTTGAGTCAGATTCTATTGGGCCATCTCAAAAGTCATTTTTAAGATCTTTTTACGGTTGGTGCGTATTACATGAATTGCCATTCTTTGACGAAGATTTTTACGATTATTACTTAGAGGTCAAAAAGTTTGGTTCAGATGAAGGGAAAGGTAAAGATGTTATTATTGACATACCTAACCGAGGACCTCTTTCACTTCGTGAATTAAAAGATTTTAAACAAGCTATTACTAAGCTTGATCTACCTACTTTGAGTAGCTTTCAATTGCAAGGGTTAATTGGATTAAAGATTGGACAGGTTATAGGAGCTAGAGACATTCAAGTAATCAAGCTTCAATTTAAACATTTGAAGCAATCAATGGATGGAACATATTACCTTGAAGTGCCTAGAGCTAAACAAAGAGGGCGTCAAAACAATGCTGTGTTAAAGAAGCGTCCTATAACCAAATCCCTTGCAATGCTAATTATCCAACTAAAGGGTAAATATGCAGCTCTGACAGGTAATGAAATTCCTGAAGATTGGTTTATTGTTTGTAATCATCGTCCAAAACCTGTTATCGATGGTGAAACTCCACCTACAGGGATCAGAGTAACCTCAGAAAGATATCGTGTTAGAGTTAAGTCAATTTTAGAATTGTTAGGTTTAAACTTTTTAGTTACAAATCGCAGGCTACGCAAAACTTTTTGTACCCAGTTAATTGCAAAAGGAACGACATTAAAAGTTGTTGCGGAATTGATGGATCATTCAGATCTTCAGCAGTTAGAAGTTTACTACAGGCACACCCACCATGTTGCTAAAAAACTGAATGATGTTTTAAAGCGAGAGGCTGATGACATTATTGATGCATTTGCTGGGAAAATTGTCACTAAAGAAGAAGTCTCACAAAAAGGACAGGAGATATTTGCACAAACTGAGGGGCAAGGTTTACATCTAATTGGAAGTTGTGGCAGTGGAACTCCGTGCGCCTTAAACCCTCCTCTTAGCTGCTACGGTTGTTCATCACTCGAAGCATTTGAAGACGCGGACCATAAGGCGGTTGTTGAAACATTTGTGAGCGAATCAAAAAGAGTATTTGGAGAGCAGCACGCGATTGAAATTTTACAACATGATGACTATTTAGCTGCAAGTAAATTTGTACAAATGTTGGAAAGAGGCGAGCTGTGACTGTAAGACTGTTACCAGAAGTTGGTTTAAACCCAGAAGAGAATTTAGTCACGGCAATTGCCTTCTATACAAAATATTCTCCATTTAGTAAGAAACATTCTTGGAATTGGAGTGATATAAGTTGGGATGTAAAAGGAATTTGTAAAGCTCCAGCCAGAAAAGCAACACAGCGACATTATATTCACTTCAACCGAGATAATAATAAAGGGAAATCCGTCAAAACCTTATCTTCTGATATGGAAGCTTTCCACACGCCTTCATTATCAGATGTAGCCAAATGCCATATCACTGCTTCACAAATCGAAAAGGCCAAAGATTTTGGAGTACACCAAATTTTAATTAATGCGTACAGGTTTCTTGATAATGTTATGTCAAAAACGGGTATGGAAGTTAAAGATTTGACTGTTCATCAATTTAAACTGGCTGAGCAAAATGCAAGAGCTTCTTTGAAAGACACCACATACTACCGTGCAGCTCAAAAGCTAGAGTTGATATCACTGTTTATGTATAAGATGCAGTTTACATATCAACGTACTAAATATAAAAAAACAGCCAAAAGAAGTGATAACCATAGTAATAGTGACAGTAGAATTGATACAGAATCTGTGACTATCAGAAATAAAAAGCTTCCTAGTAAGCAAAGCCTAATAGCTTTAGCTACATTATCTAATACAGAGATGAATCAGGATGATGAGATCTTCCAGTCAATGGCAGAAATTATGTTTGCTACAGGATTGAGGTTTGATGAGCTTATAACATTGGAGGTTGACTGCCTAAAAGAAAAAGAAGTTGAAGAAGTAAATGTTTTAACAGGTTATACGCAGACATTTAAAGTTCATGAATTGACTTATAAGGCGAGAAAAGGAGGTGGCTATCGTACAAAAGATATAGCAGAGTCACTTGTTCCCATATTGAAGAAGGGGCTTAATACTGCTAAAAACGGGCTTCAACCAGTCAGAGATACAATTGTTAAATGCCTGCAAGGAGAGCATGATTTTTTTCCCAGTCTAACCGAAGGTAATGATTTATTTGTTACTGATGTTTGGGAGATGTGCGGTTTTCCTAGTAGATCAGTTATGTCTTCTTATTTAAAAAGAAGAGACATAAAACTGAATAAAGTGAGGCATCCAGAAAGCGGAATGCTAGCGTTTACTTTTTCTCAAATTGAATTAAAAAATAAAACTTTAAACTTTGCTAGAGTTTCAGCGCGTAACTTATGGTCACAGATAAAAGATCTAACAGCATCCCCCTCTTTGCAAAATATGTTATTTATCACGCAGAATTTACGTCATCACTCAGAAAAAAGAACAGAGTACTGGAGCTTTACAACGTTTACTCATTTGCAACTAAGTGACTATATAGCGGGAAGGCCCTCAATGGGCGTTAAAAGTGTATTTGAGAGATACAACTTAATGTTCGAAGGTAAACCAATTCGATTGACTTCTCATCAATTCAGACACTTTTTGAATACCATACTAGATTTAGCTGATTCAGTTTCAGAGCTTGAAGTGGCTAGGTACTTTGGCCGAAAACACATGGGAGATAATGAAGCATATGACCATACTAACAAAGCCAAAAAGGTTATGGATGCTGCTGAAGACATAATATCGTCTCATGGCATATCTGAAGAGCAAGCAAAGGAAGCATCAATATTGTTTACTCTTGTTGATAAAGAGGAAGCGTTGGAAACTGTGGCTGACTTAACAACAACTCTTGTTACATCGATTGGAATGTGTAGTCACGATTACAATGATTCACCTTGCGGTAAACATTATGCTTGCCTAAGAGGTTGTTCTGAATATCACAGAACTAAAGGTGATAAATCTGAAATAGCAGAGCTTGAAAGAATAAAAGCCCAACAAGAAAAACATATAATTGCAGCAAAAGAAGCTGTTGATGAAGAGTTTCACGGCTCGAATAACTGGCTTTTGTCTCATACCGAATTATACGAAGGCTGTTTGAAGGCTCTTGAAATAGAAAATAATGCAGAAATTGAAACAGGAGATAAAGTTCAAATATTTCCTGATGGAGAAAACGGGTGTAAACCAATATGGCAAAGAAAGAAATAACCAAAGAAGACGAAATAGAAATATGTCGGAGCATCGATATATTAGCCGCCCGTTCAACGAATGGGAAAGTTACTTGGAAACAGATAGCTGAGGTTGCAGGCTTCTCAAGAGTTGCTTTGTCCAATAATACGGTGATAGCAGAAGCTTATAAGGACGTTAATGGTATAACAAAAACAAAAAAGACTGACGAAGATCGCATCAAGGAATTAGAGGAAAAAGTTAAAAAACTAGAAACTAAAAATAAAGAATATGATGAGACTATCAAGCGTTACGATGAGAAGTATGTTCGCTGGCTTTACAATGCTACAAACGCCAATATTTCAGTTGAACAACTGAATATGCCTATTCCTCATTCTATGAAAACTTCAGAACGTATCCAGAGTGTAGAATGACATTTGACGAGCAGTTAATACAATCTGAGTTACGAGATTTTAATCTAGATAAAATGCAGCACGGAGCTAGAGATAGATTAATAAAAGTTGCGCTTCGATTGGGTTCTCTAGATGACTTTGGTTGGTCAGATTTCATTGATAATGGGCTGTTAAATTTAACGAAAATTGGTGAAGAGGCTAAAGTTTCTCGTTCTAGCATTTACCAAAACACCCATGTAAAAAAGTATATAACGAATAAGGCTATAACGTTATTAGAGAAGCAATTGGTAATTGAACTCCCTTATCAGAAGAGAGATTCTAAGCAACCTAAAAAGAGTACAGATAAATATTCAACAACTCATAAGGAGTTGGCAGAGAAAGACAAAGAAATCAAAAGATTACAAACAGAGGTAAATGAATTGACTTCGCAAGTTGATCAACTTAAAGCTGAATTGAAAGAAAAGACAGTCAAACTTTGGCAAAAAGAGGAGCAAGACAAGCACCTTCTAAGAACAGGTCGTATTCCACGATGAGTGACAAAAAACTACGTTCATTTGTAACGTTGAGGGTTACCAAAAGTGCGTATAAGGGGCGAAAAGGCGCAGTTTTTAATGGTGTCGAGGTTTGTGAAGAAACGTTAAACGTTATTAATAGCAATGTTCATTACATCGTAAGAGTTGACGAAAGTGATATAGAGGTCTTAATTTCAGGGATAAAACGAGGCGACATCTTGGTTGTTTATGTCCATGCTCGATATGAAGTAAAGGCAGAACCTTTTTTAACAAGGTATATCATTACAACAAAAGAAATTGAGTATGTCAGGCCACAAGGAAAACTTATTATAGAGTTGTTAAGCAATAACTCTAAGTTCAAAGGCATTGGTCCTCGTTATGCTAAAAAACTTTGGGAAAGATTTGGTGATGATCTAATTAGTGTACTTGATTCAAGCAATATAGAAAAATTACAAGAAGTACTGTCAAAAACAACTGCTGAAAATGCAATATTCGACTGGAATAATTATATATACATTAAAGAGTTAGAGTATTGTAATGGGTTTTTAAATCTACCTATTTCAATGTCAATTAGGGTATCAAATTATTATCAAAATAAGACACTAGATAAAATCAATGAAGATCCATATAGGTTAATGGCATTTGGACTTAACTTCATGGCTTGTGACCGCATAGCTGAAAAGCTACGTTTACCATTTGACTCACCAGTAAGAAAAAAGGCCATAATAGAACAAGCCTTGTATGACGTACTTTTGCAAGGTAGTACCGTTGCATCTAAAGAAGAATTAAGAATTTTTATGGTGGAGTTACTAAAAGGATGTGATTCCAGCATGAATAAAGATTTGCTTATCGAGTCATGCCTAGAATTAGACCACGAATGCGAAAACTACAAAGTGTTATCTAATGGTTTTTATCAAAGTAATGGTGCTTTTTATATGGAAGCTACTGTTGCTCATAGGATACGTAAACTCGTATCGAGCGTGCCAGCTATAACGTTTGAAGAGCAAGACGTTCTGCAAATGCTGACTGATTATGGAGCGAGAAATAAAATCCCATTAACTCAATTGCAGAAAGAGGCAGTTCTTCAAAGCACTAAACATAATTTTTTTATTATAAATGGAGGCGCAGGAGTAGGAAAAACTACTGTGCTTGATGCTTTATACAATGTAATGGCTGATAAAGGGCTATACCCAATTCAGCTCGCTTTGTCCGGGAAAGCTGCGAAAAGAATGTCAGAAGCGACAGGCAAGGAGTCATATACCATAGCAAGGTTTATCAGGGTTTTTAATTTCACGCAACACGATAAAAGAAATCTGTTTATCGTGATTGATGAAAGCTCAATGGTAGATCTTCCAAGCATGTATAGGTTACTGAAATATATCCCTGAAGGCATAAAGTTTATTATGGTTGGTGACTCTGGTCAGCTTCCGCCAGTTGATTTTGGGCGTGTTTTTCATGAATTGTTGGATATTCAAACGATACCTAAACTAACGTTAACAGAGGTTAAAAGGCAGAGTGAAGAATCTAACATTCCTGTTGTTGCTAACTCTATTCGAAATGGGTTATTTCCTCCAAAGTTTCACGATGATGTCCAGCATGTTGATATTGCATCACGATTTAAGATACAAAATCTAGCAGTAGAAAAGTATCAAGCTCATCCAGACGAAACACAAATCATTTGTGCCACAAATAGGATGGCTGATGCAATAAACGATAAATGTAAAGAACAGAATTTAGGACAAGTCATATGGGTATTTGCTGATGACTTGGAGCGGTATGTTGAGACCGATTTCAAAGTAAATGACAAGGTCATATGTTGCAGTAACCTTTATGATCAAAATATCATGAATGGTTCTGTTGGAAAAATTAAGAAGCGTTATAAGCCCTATAGAGAAATAGAAGATTCTATTAGTGGAAAACAAACAATTGTAAAAAGCTTTGGAACCATTATTTGGGATGATGGTGTTGAAAGAAATATTACTATCGAAGTGATTGATGCACTAAAACTTGCCTATGCAATAACAATTCATAAGAGTCAGGGGTCTCAATTTGAAAAAGTTATAGTCCCTATCGAACCATCACCTAATCTAGACCGGGCAATGCTTTATACCGCTGTGACAAGAGCTGCGACACAAAACCTAATAATTGGCTCGGAAGCAACATTAAAGTCGGCTGTGTTAATCGATTTATCTGCACAAAGAAAAGTACATTTAAAAGAAAAATACTTATCAATTAGTTTTGAGGAATGAAATTACGCCACGGCAAAGCTAATGTTTGTTTATTGCTTCCATATTCTTATTTTTTTAATTTATTTTTAGTGACCTTATTCGGTCAAATTTCTATTTTCTGCAATAAAAGTAAGTAGTTATGTCTGTACTTCTATCATCACATGCCAAATGGTGCTCATTGTGTATATTTACTTTATAAATCAATGGTTTAATATTGTATTGTAGTTGTTTCAATAATAAGATAGAACCATGACAGAAGATCAATTTCCAGTACAATCGATTGAAGAATTGAATAAAGAGTTAAAATCATTTCTTGAGCCTGATCACAATCTAAAAATGCCCTCTAACGCAAGGTGTTATACGATCATTGGCAATACATCAGGGTCACGGGAACAGCTTTTAATAAATGAAATAATAAATAAAATCCCACCTTTCATGAAAGTTTTCATTGTCTTTGAAAACTCGTTCCATGCTTGTTCTGAATTTGTTCGAGATAACTTCAGTCACCCTGTAGAAAAAGTCATTTCGTTAGACGAAATGGGCGGAGTTAAGGGCGGAATAATTAATTTGGATTGGACGATACCGAGTCGGCTTAAAACACTATTAATGTTGATCGAGCAGATGGGTGATGATTGCGTCATCTGCCTCGCAACTGGGTTATAGTGGCATAGTTAATTTGGCCACCCATTAAGAAAGAAATGTTATGCTAATAAGCATACAAATTTGGGTGAAAAAATGACGAAATTAAAAC
>NZ_JBRJHH010000019.1:0-57502 GCF_053628915.1 Pseudoalteromonas sp. MBR-15 | reverse complement strand
GCAACTATCGTTGAGTAATCAACTATAGTGATGCATTAAGCATTCAAGAAAAACCCGAGCTTAGTCTCGGGTTTTTTTATGGATGAGAAAATAGAGATTAGAAGTTAGATATTAGAAGTTAGATATTAGAAGTTAGATATTAGAAGTCAGTTACCGAGCGGGGGTTACTTACTGGTGTGATTAAACATCAAAAAGTTTGCTTGAGGTTAACGTGGCTTTATTTTGTTCTCGCTACTCGCTACTCGCTACTCGCTACTCGCTACTCGCTTCTCGCTACTCGCTACTCGCTTCTCGCTTCTCGCTACTCGCTACTCGCTACTCGCTTCTCGCTACTCGCTACTCGCTTCTCGCTTCTCGCTTCTCGCTTCTCGCTTCTCGCTACTCGCTTCTCGCCTCTCGCTTCTCGCTTTTCGCTTTTCGCTTTTCGCTACTCGCTACTCGCTACTCGCCATTATTAACCACCTTAAAACAGTGCTTCTTTCTTTTGGCTATTAATCAGTTGTTTAATATTTTCGTCATTAAAAGTCACTTATTCAGTCATAAATACTTCCTACCATAAGCTCGCTAATTATCCATGTGCAGCTTAATTAGTCGCATACAATTCTTAAAATAACGTACTAACGGAACGTAACGATGAAAATTAATAAAATTGCCTCAGCAATTGGCTTTACGTTGGCATTGTCAGCGACGGCGAATGCCGGTGTGTTACCAGATAGTCAAAAACAAAATGAGTGGTACAGTGCCGCTGAAGCTAAATTAATCAAGAAAGAACAGGTAGCTCAGTCAGAACAGGCATTTAAAGCGAAGAATGTGATCTTATTTGTGGGTGATGGTATGGGGGTGTCGACACTTACTGCATCACGTATCATGGCAGGTCAAATGAGCGGTAAGTCTGGCGAAGAAGGTTTTTTAAGTTTTGAAGAGTTCCCTTACTCTGCGCAAATTAAGACTTACAACGTGGATGCACAAACTCCTGATTCAGCGGGGACGATGACGGCGATTATCTCAGGAGTTAAGACAGACGTTGGCGTGATTGGTGTTAATGAAAATATTGAGCGTGGCAAGTGTGCGACAGTTGCTGGCAATGAATTAATCACCGCGACTGAACTGGCTGAAATTAAAGGCCTAGCAACGGGGGTAATATCAACGGCACGAATCACACACGCGACACCTGCTGCAACTTATGCAAAATCGGCGGATCGTAACTGGGAAGACATTTCTGATATGCCGGCTGATGCCGTTGAAGCTGGTTGTGAAGATATTGCATCTCAACTTGTTAACTTTGAGAAGAATTTAGAAGCACGTTTTGTCGGTACTGACGTGGATGGTTTAGAGGTTGTGATGGGCGGTGGTCGTCGTCACTTTTTACCGAAAGATGCGGCATTCAATTCAGCTGATGCTATTAGTGAAGTCGAAGGGGACCGCACAGACAAGCGAGACCTAACTGCAGAATGGAAAACACTCTACCCAGAGGGTCAGTATGTCACGGATCAAGCTGGTTTCGATTCACTAAATGCAGATACAAAACGCGTGTTTGCACTATTTAATGAGTCACACATGCAGTATGAAGCAGACCGTAGTAACGATATTGCGGGCGAGCCTTCATTATCACAAATGACCTCTAAAGCTATCGACATTCTTAAAAATAATGATAAAGGATTTTTCTTAACGGTTGAGTCAGGACGTATTGACCATGCTCACCATGCGGGAAATGCTTACAACGCATTAAACGACACCGTTGAATTTGCAAAAGCAGTGCAAGCGGCTGTTGAAAACACTAACCCAGAAGAAACGCTTATTTTAGTCACCGCAGATCACAGTCATGTGTTTACCATTGCGGGTTACCCAAAACGCGGTAATCCAATACTGGGTCAAGTGGTTGCCGTTGGTAAAGAAGCGCCGACTCTAGCTGCAGACGGTATGCCGTATACAACAGTCGGGTATGCAAATGGTTTAGGCTTTCGTGATTTAGGCGATGAGACTGATGCTGATGCGTCATATAACGACGCTGCATTTGCTGGCCGTGTTGACTTAACGGGTGTTGATACAACGACCCCAGGTTACCACCAAGAAGCCACTGTGCCATTAAGTTCTGAGACGCATGCGGGCGAAGACATTTCATTGCATGCAAAAGGTCCAGGTGCGCAGTTAGCGCAAGGCGTTGTGGAGCAAAATGTAATTTTCCACATCATAAATCAAGCTCTAGAACTAATTGAAGAATAATGGCGATGACAATGAAAAAACTAAATTTAATTTCTCTTGCTGTAGTAGTGGCATTAGCGGGTTGTTCTGATGATGATGACAAAGGCCCAATTGAAACAATCACAGTTGAAAACACCTTAGCTGTCGGGTCTGAGCAGTGTGTAAATGGTGGTACAGAAACCGTATTGGGTGAAGATACAAACCGCAATGGTGAGCTAGACTCAGCAGAAATCACAGAGACAACGGTTGCGTGTAATGACCCAGCCACATCACTGACCGCACAGCAGCTTGCGCCACTGACGAGCAATGATTGGTTTAAGGCCGCAAAAGTTAAGATGGCGGCAAGCGAAGAGAGCATCGCTGCGGTTGCTAAAGAGTCAGGGAAAGCGAAAAACGTCATTCTATTTGTGGGTGATGGTATGGGGATTTCTACCGTGACAGCGGCACGCATTATGGCGGGTCAGCTTGAAGGCAAGCTGGGCGAAGAGCATCAACTGAGTTTTGAAGCGATGCCGTTTTCTGGTTTTGCAAAAACATACAACGTTGACGCACAAACGCCGGATTCTGCGGGTACGATGACAGCAATGGCATCTGGTGTTAAAACAGATGCAGGTGTTATCGGCGTTGATGAAGATATCGAACGTGGTAACTGTGCGACGGTTGCGGGTAATGAGCTGGTAACAGCAACAGAGCTTGCTGAAATGGCAGGCAAATCGACCGGGATTGTATCAACAGCGCGAATTACACACGCCACACCTGCCGCCACCTATGCAAAATCGGCTGACCGTAACTGGGAAGATGTATCTGATATGCCAGAAGTGGCTGTCGCTGCGGGATGTGAAGATATCGCCTCGCAACTCGTTAACTTCGAAGCAAACCTTGAAGCACGTTATGCGGGATTAGATGTTGATGGCTTAGAAGTCGTGTTGGGCGGTGGTCGTCGTCACTTCTTACCTAAAGATGCCGCGTTTAACTCTGCGGACGCTGTAAGCAGTGTTGAAGGTGACCGTACAGATGGTCGCGACCTAACTGCTGAGTGGAAAGCGAAATACCCAGCGGGTCAATATGTTATGGACCAAGCAAGTTTTAATGCTGTGAATGCAGACACAACTGAGCGTTTATTTGGTTTATTCAATGAATCACATATGCAGTATGAAGCCGATCGCGCTAACGATATTGCTGGTGAGCCTTCATTATCTGAAATGACCGCAAAAGCAATTGACGTGCTTGATAACAATGACAAAGGTTTCTTCTTAACCGTTGAAGCGGGTCGTATTGACCATGCTCACCATGCGGGCAATGCGTACAACGCATTAAGTGATACGGTTGAGCTTTCAAAGGCTGTTCAAGTTGCATTGGATAAAACCAGCATTGAAGATACTTTGATCATTGTTACGGCTGACCACAGCCATGTGTTCACGATTGCTGGTTATCCAAAACGTGGTAACCCAATTTTAGGTAAAGTCGTGCCTGTGGGGAGTGATGAGCCATCACTCGCAGCGGATAATATGCCATACACTACTGTAGGATACACTAATGGCGGTGGCTTTCGTGACTTAGGTGATGAAACCGATGCGGATGCGGGCTATAACTTTGCACCCGTGACTGGGCGTGTTGATCTCACCGATGTTGATACAACTACACCGGGTTTCCATCAAGAAGCGGTGGTACCGCTTAGCTCTGAAACACACGCAGCAGAAGATGTTGGTGTGTATGCAGTAGGCCCAGGAGCCCATTTAGTTACTGGTACGAATGAGCAAAGCCTTATTTTCCATGTGATGGATTATGCGGCTGACCTTGTGAAACAAGCTGATGCTAAATTAGCCCAATAAATGTTAGCAGAGAGCCCTTAGGGGCTCTCCTTACCTCGAATACAACACCTTTAAAAGAAAAGAGACTCCCGTGAAAGCTGCGATATTAATTGCTTCATTACTTAGCCCACTTGCTGTTGCAGGTCAGTGCGATACAAACACCGGTTATGCGAAAGCAAACTATACAGTCACAACCGATGCTGTTGCTAACAAACAGCACACAGACAACGCCTTTACGCTTTGGCGTACGCCTCATCAAGTGGCTAAGCAAAACCCACAATTTATCGAGTTGTGGCAACAGTTACGTAATCAGCAAATGCGACCAATCCGTTACTTTCAACACGCACAGCGTGGTATTGAATATCAGCCTTCTGAGGTTCAGGGCGAACAGGATTGGAGTGCCAAATATCAGTTGGTAAGTAATGCACTGCTCGAAAAAATGACTTTAAAAAACAGTGCAGGCGAAGGTTGTGAGCTGACTGAACATTATCAATACCAGCAAGCAGAGACAAAAATAGAGTTAACGTGGCTTGCTAATCAGCAGCTGGTTAAAGAAATGCGTATTTCATCGCCTTCTTATAGTCGCACAGTTGCTTTAACTATGGTTGAGCACAATAAAGACGCGGTAACAGCACAATTTGCCAAGTGGGATAACTTTCAAACGACAGATTATGCCGACATTGGTGACAATGAAAGCGACCCCTTTTTAGCCAAGATGATTAATTTAGGGTTTGTAGAGCATGGCGCGACTGGTTTTTATGATGCGCAAGGTAATCAATTGCAAAGTGAGCATCAGCACCATCATTAACATGCCTTGCTAAACGTTGCCGCTGAATGTATTAAAGCGGCACACCCTTACAGCACGTCTTTGGCTGTGCGATTTATCATTTAAAGTACACAGTTCAATAAGCACCAGCCCTTGGTTTTTTGTTATCAGTCCCAAGGTATAGGGTATACGCTAACGAAGGAGCAGACGAATGACAAAACATGTGGTTGTAACGGGTGCCAATAAAGGTATTGGTCTTAATTTCTGTAAGCACTATTTAGCACTAGGAAACCGTGTTACGGCGGTTGTTCGCACGCCAAGTGAAGAGCTCAAAGCGCTCGATGTGAAAATAATCAGTGATATTGATGTCGCAAATCCAGACGATGTAACAACACTTGCCAATCATCTTCATGGCGACAAAATAGATATTTTGATCAACAACGCGGGTATTTTTCATAACGAAACCCTCGATGAGATGGATTTTGCTGCAATTGAAAAGCAAATAAGTGTGAATGCCATCGCGCCTGTTCGTATTACTCACGCGTTATTACAAAACTTAGGGATTGATGCCAAAGTAGCGATGATTACATCACGAATGGGCTCAATCGCTGATAACGGCTCGGGAGGCTATATAGGCTATCGTATGTCAAAAGCCGCACTCAATGCTGCGGGAGTGAGTTTGGCTCATGAGCTTAAAGATAAGCAGATAGCCGTTGGGCTATTTCATCCCGGGTTTGTACAAACAGAGATGGTAAATTTTGCAGGTGATATCAGTCCAGAGACAGCCGCTGAACGTTTAATAAAGCGCATCGATGAGCTAAACCTTGATAATAGTGGTGGTTTTTGGCACTCAAATGGTGAAACTTTACCTTGGTAAAGAGTGAGAAAATAAGTCATTAACAGTAAAGCAGTTAGCAATAAAAAAGCGGTTAACTGCTGATAACTTTCGCTAATTTTTGCTCTTTTTGTTTGCTATACTTCTACAATGACAGCCATATTGATGTAGAGAACAGCACATGGAACTAGAGCAAAATAGCGATTTAACCCTTCCCCTTTTTTATTTCGATGAGCATCTCAATAGTCGTGACATTGAGTCGCCTGATTTACTTTTACACGTCACGTTAGATGAAAATCTCCTTACCCAGCTTTGCCAGAATCCTGCTGTTGATAGTAGTGTGGCTATTGCCTTAACGGATTATCGACTCGAAGCATTGGCTGAACAATATCAGTCACTGATAAAGGGTGAGCACCATGCTCAGCTAACCCTTGTTCGTGGGCCACTATTAAGTGCAATGCTCAGCGCTGAGGGCGACAGCAGTTTTGTATCGCCTCAAGTCGATATGATGCCAACCTTTGACTTAGGTGATGACCTAGAGGATAGCGAGGAAGAAGGATGAGAAAAACCTTCACGACACTATTTGGCTTAATCTTATTAAGTGGTTGCGCTTATTTAGGGGCAGCGCACTATGATGAGCTATTTGGTAAAGAGCAGCCTCAACAGCGTGTTGTTGCAGCATCAACCCCACAAGGTGCTGAGTTTTTGGCAGATGTAAAGCCAGTGCTTGATAGTCGCTGTGTGGTGTGTCATGGCTGTTATGATGCGCCGTGCCAATTGAAGTTATCCTCGGTTGAGGGCATCGACAGAGGCCTCAGTAAAGAACGTGTTTACGATGGAACGCGCTTACTGGCCCAAGAGCCTAGCCGATTGCTGTTTGACGCACTCGATACCACTGAGTGGCGAGAAAAAGGTTTTACACCGGTGCTTAATGAGCGTGTGCAAACTGAAGAGGCGAATCTGGCTGCCAGTGTCCTTTACAATGCGTTAGTGCTTAAACAAAGTAGCCCGCTTCCGACACAAGCGATCTTAGGTGATGAATTTGATTTTAGTCTCGATCGTGAGCAAACATGTACAACCATGAATGAGTTCGATGCGTTTGCAAAGGACAACCCGCACAGTGGGATGCCATATGGTTTGCCGGGTATTTCAAGTGAAGAATTTCAGCGTTTAGCAAAATGGTTAAAGCAAGGGGGCTATCTGGCACATATTGAGCCGCCAGAAAAAAACGTACTTAAACAAGTTGAGCGCTGGGAAGCGTTTTTAAACCAAGAGGGTTTAAAGCATCAACTTGCAGCTCGGTATATTTATGAGCACTGGTATTTAGCCCATATTTATTTCCCCGAACAGGGAGATAAACACAGCTACTTTAAACTCGTTCGCTCATCAACCCCACCGGGCCAAGACGTTAAAGTGATTAGTACGCGTCGTCCTTACGAAGATCCCAAGGTATCTCGGGTTTATTATCGTTTGATGCATGACCGTTCAACTATTTTGTCAAAAACACACCTGCCGCTTGCTCTTAATGATGAAAAACTTGCGCGTTTGCACGCTCAATTCATCGAAACAGAGTATCAGGTTGATAAGCTGCCAAGCTATAAACCGGATGTTGCTTCAAATCCATTTAAAGCATTTGCGGCCATCCCGGTAAATTCTCGTTATCAGTTTATGCTTGATGAAGCTGAACTGATCATTATGGGGTTTATTAAAGGCCCTGTATGTCGTGGTCAAATAGCCCTTAATGTTATTAACGATCAATTTTGGGTTGCCTTTGCAAAACCTGAAATGGCAGCAACCCCTAAGGTGGGTGAACTGTTATTACAGCATGAAGATGCACTGGCATTGCCCGCTGAAGAAGAAAGTAACGCACTGCCTATTTCAAGCTGGGTGAAATACTCAAAGAGTCAAAATAAGTATCTCTCTGCTAAAGTGGCTTTGGCCAACAAAATGTTCGCCAATGGCCAGCACTTAACCACCGATTTACTGTGGCGTGGCGATGGTCATAATCAAAATGCGGCACTCACCGTTTTTCGTCATTTTGATAGTGCAACCGTGGTTAAAGGCTGGATAGGCCAACAGCCTAAAACAGCATGGGTGCTTGATTATGCTTTGTTTGAGCGCATTCACTACTTGCTGGTGGCTGGCTTTGATGTGTATGGCAATATAGGCCATCAATTATTAACGCGTTTATACATGGACTTTTTACGCTTAGAGGGTGAGGGCAATTACTTAGCGTTACTACCAGAGAACAAACGAAAAGAAATCAAAGCCCAATGGTATCGTAAATCACCGCCAAGTCTCACGAGCTTTTTTGAAGATGAACTGTCCTTTAGTCAGCCATCGGGCATTGAATATAAAACCACAGACCCACAGGCGGAATTATTCAACATCCTTAAAGCAAAGTTAAAGCCTATATTGAGTACGCGTTATGATTACACGCAAGTACCAGAGCCTCTCTCGAAGATTAATGAGTTACCGGTAAAAGCGATTAACTTATTGCCACAAATTTCATTTGTGTTAGTGAAAGAGGGGGCGGATGCGCATAAGGCATACACCATTATTCACCATAATGCTCATTATAATATTTCGAGCTTATTGAACGAAGAAGGTCAGCGTGCCTATGATGAAGATACCGTGACGATTGTGCCTGGTTTTATTGGTGACTACCCCGAAGCGATTTGGTACTTACACAATACTGAGCAAGTTAATGCGTTCGCATCAGGCCTTGCTAAAGTCACTGATGAAGCAGCGTACAGAGACTTGAAAAGTGAGTTTTCCATTCGTCGAACGCACCCACAGTTTTGGCAATACAGTGATATTTTGCACCACGTTGCCAAGCAATATCGCGGTGTTGAGTTTGGGCTATTTGATTATAATCGGCTCGAAAATAGATAAAGTAATTGATAGTGTTAACCGATAGTTTAAAGCCCACCGAGAGTGGGCTTTATTGTGAAATGTGAACTACAATTATGCTTAAAAATAAATGAGTAATACATGTTGAAGCTAGTTAAGGATATCCGACAACGATATCGGTGGGGGTTATCAGCCATTGCTATTTTGATAACCATCTCTGCTGCCCTAATGCAGACTCTTTTTTATGTGCAAAAAGGGGATGCGAAGGTGATCAACATTGCCGGTAAGCAGCGGATGCTTTCACAAAAAATAGCGCTGCATGGAAATGCCTTGATCTATCAGGATTCAGAGCGTCTAAAAGAGCAACATCGTAGGTTGTTACAGCAGGCTGTAGAACAATTTGTGTCAGGACATCAGTTTTTACTTGAACAAGAAAATGGCGAATTTATTCATTTAAACTCTGCACTCGAAGCGCATTACTTTTCTCCTCCAAACCAACTTGATGCGCATGTTAAGCGCTACGTAAGTCAGGCTCAGCAGTTATTAAATAGTCGCACTAACTCCAGCAATATAGACAGTTCTATTTTTGTGAGCGAACAATTAGAGGCGCTGCTAACTAAGTTAGATCAAGCGGTAAAATTACTCGAGCAAGAATCGGTGTATAAAGTCACGATTATCTCGATACTTGAGGTGGTGTTTTGGCTTGCTGCTATTGTGCTGTTAATCATAGAGCTTATTTTTATTTTTAAACCAATGGAAAAGCTGATTGCAAATACTATTCAGAAATACCAACAACAAAAAGAGTATGCAGAGCGGGTTAATAAAAATAAAGAGCGGTTTATTGCGCGAACAAGTCATGAGTTCAGAACCCCCTTGCAAGGTCTTACCTCGTCGATAGAAGCGCTTGATATTAGCGATAATCAACAACTGACGAAGCAACAAGCCATATACTGCGTTAACCGTTTGGTTGCTATGCTCGATGAGCTACTCGATTTACAACAGCTATCATCAGGTGATTGGCAGCTAAAGCCACATTCAAGCAACTTACTAACCACCTTGAATCAAGCTATTGCGCCTTATAAGTACGCGTGTAACGATAAAAATATTACGCTCAGTGTGAATATGTCTGAGGCATTAGACAAAGACGTGGTGACCGATCACGCAAGGCTACAACAAGTGCTTTCTGAGCTTATCAATAATGCGGTTAAGTTCACCCCTAAACAAGGTCGAATTGCCGTGAATGCGATTTGCAAAGGTCACAAACAGGTAATTCTGGAAGTGCAAGATAATGGCACCGGTTTTGAGCATCCTCCTGCTGAGCTACTTGACTTTGAGCATGATAGCGAACAGCATTTTCAGGGCTTAAAAACAGGCCTTTTACGGGTTATGCATATTGTAAAAGCACTGAATGGCAAGATTGAGTTTCAAAACGTTCAGCCTCATGGGGTTAAAGTCGTTATTCATTTGGATCTCGAAAATGCCCCCAAATCTGAAATGCCAATGCAGTTACCAACAAACCTGCATTGCTTAATAGTTGAAGATAATCCTCTCAATGCCACAATTTTAGGGCGTATTATTAGTCAGTTTGACTTTAGTTATGACATTGCGAGTAATGGCTTAATTGCGACAAGTATGACAGCTGAAAAAAAATACGATGTGATATTTATGGATTTAAACATGCCAGTTATGGATGGTTTTAAGGCAACAGATATTATCCGCAATGAACAATCACTATTAACGCCGATACTTGCCGTAACAGCCAACACCTCGAATGAGGACTTGCAACGAATTTATGACTTAGGCGCCAATATGCATGTGTATAAGCCGATTTCAGTCGAGTCAGTGCAAAAAGCCCTCGGCGCATTATTCACAGAGGGCAAACAGGGATAAGTTGTTTAAAATGAAGAGTTAGTGTCTAACTTTTATGTCACCAACGCCGACTTCTACGTCAATGTTGTACTGACCGTTGCCTTGGTAACTTGACTGTGAGCTCACCACTTTACGGTGCGTGTTAGCCTCATTTTTTAAGCCACGAATTTTGGTATCACCAACACCTGACTCTAATTCAATGCGTTTGTAGTCATCAAGTGCACTATCGATCCGCACTGCACCGACACCCAGTTCAATCTCAACCGAATTGCTCAGTTCATTAATTTCAATGTCACCCACACCTAATTCAACATCAATCGCCATTGATTTTGGCATTTTAACTAACCAATTTTGTTGAATGTCATCGTTATCTAATTTCAAACTTAATAGATTAGCGCGTTGAGAGTGGTTCAGTTCGATGTCTGACAAGTCAATCTCTGAGCCAAACCAGCCTTTGTCATTTTTTGGCTCAATACGAATGGTGACGTGTACTTCGCTGCCGTCATAGCTTTGTACTTCTAAGCTGCCCACCGGAAAATCGATATCAAGCTGACTGGCATTATTAATCGCAAACGTGTGATTGAGTTCACGTGAATCTTTTGCCATTGCTTGTGAGGTTGTCAGTATTAAGCCCACTGCTGCTACACCCAGTAATTTTTTCATTGTATGTTCCTGTTAATGACCTTTTATACCTTAGTCGCAGCGGTGATTAAAAAAGGTTTAAACGGTTTTTAATTTTTTATTGAATGCGGTAACGTCGAACTAAACATAACGTGGAATGAGGGTTCAAAGTGCAACAAACGCAGTTGGTTAATGTTAAAGCCAGCCTAAAAGGGCAGGGCAATGATGTATATTGTGTAGACAATTTAAGCATGACAGTATCAGCATCGCAGCACTGGGTGTTACTAGGTGCAAATGGTGCTGGAAAGTCGGCAATAGCCGCTGTTATCGCTGGGTTTGCTACTATCGAACAAGGCCAGTACACAAATAGTTTTGAGCGCGTCGCGCTGGTATCGCCAGATAGACAAAAGCAATTACTTGCAGAAGAATTAAACAAAGATCAGGACGATATTATTGAAGGGGTGTCTTCATTCAGTCGTGTCAGCGATCTCATTTTAGCAGGTCGAAGTCCTCAACAAATCGACAATCAGCTGCTCAATCAGCTATTAGAGACCTTTGATTTTGAAAGTAAACTAAATAAAGCGTTTCGTGATTTATCGACCGGTGAAACACGTAAATTAATGCTGATCCAAGCGTTAATAGGTCAGCCTGAGCTATTGGTACTTGATGAGCCCTTTGATGGCTTAGATGTAGCAGCGATGACTGAATTGAACCATCAGTTAGCAAAGTTAAGTGAAACAACAACGATGGTTTTTGTGCTTAATCGCTTATCTGAGATTCCAGACTGTGTTGATCATTATGCGTTTATAAAAGGCGGTAAAGTTACTCATCAATTAGCGCAGCCAAGTGCTGAACAGCGAGATGATTTACTTAAACTATTGCATCTAACACACACCGATTTAGAGATACCAGAGGCTGATAGTGACCATCAAGCGCCACCGCTCATTGACCCTATCCTGGTTAAACTCACGAATGCGTCGGTCAGCTTTGGCGGAAAAGCTATTTTTGAAAAGCTTAATTGGCAAATTAATCAAGGCGAGCATTGGCAATTAACCGGCAAAAACGGTTCTGGTAAAACCTGCCTATTAAACCTCATTACTGGCGATAACCCACAGTGTTATAACAACGACATCAAGGTATTTGGTTATCAGCGGGGGAGTGGCGAAAGTATTTGGCAAATAAAGCAGCATATTGGTTATATTTCTAATGCGTTACACATGGACTACCGTGTGGGTACTTCGGCGTTGAATACGATTATTTCTGGTTTTTATGACAGTATTGGCCTTTATCAAAAAGCGAGTGATAAACAGCTGGCTATAGCTAAAAATTGGCTAGCACTACTTGGCTTAAGTGATAAACAAAACAGTTCATTTACTCAGTTGTCATTTGGTGATCAACGCTTGTTGTTGATTGCCCGCGCGATGGTTAAGCATCCTAACTTACTCATTCTCGATGAGCCATGTTTAGGGCTTGATGAGGCAAACAGACAGCGGGTTTTATTATTAATCGAAAAAATTTGCAGCGCAAAAACCAGTACCGTGATTTATGTTAATCACCATGCAAGCGATCACATTGCTGGAATAGCGCATTATTTAGAGATGGAAAATGACATAAAAAAAGCGCCTTAGGCGCTTTTTTGGACATGCAATTAATTTAAATGCGTGTCACCGTAAAGCCTTTATCGGCTAGCTGTTTAAGTAAACCGTGCTGCTCAGGCAAATGCAGTGCCCCGACTGCTATAAATAGCTTTTCTTTACCGATACGCTTAGATAATTGCTCAACCCAGTTGTTGTTGCGATCAATTAGCATCACTTGTTCACTGAGTTCACCATACTGTGAGTCATCAAAACTTTCGTTATAAAACTGAGTGAGTGTTTCCATATCACCCGACTTCCACGCGTTTATTAAACCAAAGAAATAGGTGTCGGCATCGGCGAGTTGCGCGAAAGTTTCTTCAATCATTTTATCATTCATGATTGCCAAGTGTTCAAACATTTCCATTTGTCGTTCTAGCGTTTCAAGCTCACCCACTGAAATTTCATGCTCTTTAGCGTAAGCAAGGACTTGCTTGTCAATTCCGTATTGGTCAGAAAACCCCACTTTTTGAAACTCCATTTGCATCATGGTTATCATGACGGCCCACGGTGCTAAGTTTTTAAACATAGCAATATCTATGGACTTATCTGCAAAGTATTTTTGCAGTTTGGCATAGTTAGCTTCAGAGAGTTCTGACTGTAATGTTTTGCCGTCTTTTAGCATCATAAAAGGCAATGAGCGACGTTGCATATCGACAGGAGATATCGCACTGATATCGACTTCAACGATGACTTTATCGGTCTTATCAAGTGCATTGGTTACTTTGCTTGGCAGTCCTTGCATACTTTTATCACCGACATGCACCGTGCCGAATAAATATGAGGCAATGCCGTTTTTCTCTACTTTCCAAAGTCCTGGTTCAGCAAATACTTGCTGACTAAAGCCCAGTAGTAGTAGAACAAAAAACAGGGCATTAATACGCTGTATGAATTTCATAACTTTCCTTTTCATGCTGTTGTTGTTTTCAATACTAAACTAATTTTCACAGAGAGGTTTAATAAAATGAGAACAACCCGAAAAAAATTACCTATGAAAGCTAAAAATTAATCAATCATTTAATTGGTTATAACGAGGTATGAAATTTCAATAGCTAGCTATATGTGAATTTTTAATCTTAAATATAGTTAATGTTAGATATTTATTTCTTTAATTTCGTTTTTTGTGATGTTTTTTGAATTGATTTTTATGTTGACTTGAAGGGCTGGGCGCGGTACTAATAGAAAAAGGCAGCGGGATGGCTAGATTTCCGCAACAAATGACACGAATTTGGTATCAGTAAATGCTTACAAATAAACTATCTCTAATCCTAATTAACGTCGTGGTGATTATTATTACCGCGGGGGCTACTTAGTGCTTAGAGAAAAGTGAAGCATTAAAAAAGCCCCCCGCACTTAACAGTCCGGGGGGCTTTTTGTTTTAACCGCAAAAAATACACAATGTCACTGAGGAATGAGGATTTAAGATGACAGGCGCAGAGTTAACAATCGATTTATTAGCCAAACATGGCGTAAAGGATGTCTTTGGTTACCCGGGTGGTGCCATCATGCCTATTTACGACGCTTTGTATGGCGCGCCAGTCAAACATTATTTGACCCGTCATGAACAAGGCGCTGGCTTTGCCGCTGTAGGTTTTGCACGTAGTACGGGTAAGTTGGGAGTGTGTTTTGCAACGTCAGGCCCGGGTGCGACCAACCTTATCACGGCATTGGCTGACGCGATGATGGATTCGGTGCCATTACTGGCGATAACGGGGCAAGTGCCTACCGCAGCGATTGGCTCAGATGCATTCCAAGAGATTGATGTACTCGGTATGTCGTTGTCTTGTACAAAGCACAGCTACATGGTTGAACACCCTGAAGATTTAGCTGAAATACTGCAAGAAGCCATCCACCTAGCGCAAACAGGGCGTCCGGGTCCTGTGTTAGTCGATATTCCTAAAGACATTCAAATGGCACAGGTGCCATTCCATCCTTGGTTAGCGGCAGAAGATACGTTGCCAAAACTTGACCCCAACCAAGTTGCCATTGCGAATCAAATATTAAGTGAAGCACAACGACCCGTTGCCTATGTGGGGGGCGGTGTACAAGCCGCAGATGCACAAAACGAGCTTATGCAGTTTTTAGAAAAAACCCACATGCCAGCGGTAACAACGTTAAAAGCGTTGGGGAGTGTGTTACCTGATTACGAGTACGACCTTGGCATGCTAGGTATGCACGGTGGCAAAGCGGCTAATTTAGCAGTACAAGAATGCGATGTTTTAGTGTGTATTGGTGCGCGCTTTGATGACCGAGTTACGGGCAACCTAAGTAAGTTTGCCGCAAAAGCTAAAGTTATTCATTTGGATATCGATGCAGCAGAAATCGGTAAACGAAAGCCTGTAAAAGCGTCTCTCGTCGCTGACTTAAAAACGTCTCTACCGCAACTCGATTGCTTTGTAACCCCAGATGAGTGGCTTTTACATATTGAAAGTATGATGAAAGAGCATGCGTGGCGTTATGACTACCCGGGTGAAAAAGTATTTGCGCCTTACCTGCTAAATCAACTGAGCCAAAAAATGCCGAAGACCGGTGTGGTGTGCTGTGATGTGGGCCAGCATCAAATGTGGGTTGCACAGCATATGAAGTTTTCGCACCCCAGCAATCATTTAAGCAGTGGCGGGGCGGGTACGATGGGCTTTGGTTTGCCTGCGGCAATAGGTGCACAAGTGGCACGCCCAAACGATTTTGTTATCACGGTCTCGGGTGATGGCTCAATCATGATGAACATTCAAGAGCTGGCGACAATTCGCCGTAATAATTTACCAGTAAAAATACTTATCTTAGATAACCAGCGTTTAGGCATGGTACGTCAATGGCAGCAGTTATTTTTCGAGGGGCGTTATTCTGAGACCAATCTTTCAGATAACCCTGATTTTGTTCAACTCGCTGCAGTGTTTGGTATCCCAGGTCAAACTGTGACAAGAGCGGATGAAGTTGACACGGCGATTGATGCACTTGTGAATAGTCAAGGTCCTTACATTTTACATGTCTGTATCGATGACAAAGAAAATGTATGGCCGCTTGTACCACCCGGTGCAGCCAATGATGAGATGATGACGGAGACAGTAAAATGAAACACACCCTAACGATTGCACTCAAAAATCAAAGTGTCGCTGTTGAGCGCTTTTTACGCGTTGCCCGTCATCGCGGTTTTGACCTAACAAAAATGAACTTAGAAATGGCAGAAGATGCATTCAGAGTGACTATGACTGTGGTTAGCGATAAACCCATTCATTTATTAACGTCGCAGTTAAATAAATTGGTCGATGTAAAGCATGTGACGCTTGAGAGTCAGCTGCAACAGCAAGCAATTTAATCACAGACAAATTCAACAGGTAACTAGAGCAGCACAGACTATGCTTTAGTAAGAAATAAATTAGGAATGAGGAAGTCAGTGGCACGCCACTGCAACAACAGAGGTAACTATGGCTAAATTACGAAGTGCAACAACAACAGAAGGTCGTAAACGCGCAGGCGCACGTGCATTGTGGCGTGCAACAGGAATGACAGATAAGGACTTCGGTAAGCCAATTATCGCTGTTGTGAATTCATACACGCAGTTTGTTCCAGGGCATGTTCATTTAAACCAACTCAGTGAGTTAATGGCCGAAACGATTACTGAAGCGGGTGGTGTGCCAAAAGAATTTAATACCATTGCGATTGATGATGGGATTGCGATGGGCCACGGCGGTATGCTGTATTCGCTACCTTCTCGCGATCTGATTGCTGACTCAGTAGAGTACATGGTTAACGCGCATTGTGCCGATGCGATGATCTGTATTTCTAACTGCGACAAAATCACCCCAGGTATGATGCTGGCTGCATTACGCTTAAATATTCCGGTTATCTTTGTGTCAGGTGGACCGATGGAAGCAGGTAAAACCCGCCTTGCTGATATCGACATTAAACTCGACTTAGTTGATGCCATGGTGAAAGGTGCCGATAGCTCAGTCAGCGACGAAGACTCAGACAAAGTAGAGCGCTCAGCGTGCCCAACGTGTGGTTCATGTTCGGGGATGTTTACGGCTAACTCAATGAACTGCTTATTAGAAGCAATTGGTCTGGCATTGCCTGGTAACGGCACAACACTTGCCACTCATAAAGACCGTAAACAGTTATATGTTGAAGCAGGCGCACGCATCGTTGATTTATGCCGTGAGTATTATCAAAAAGATAATGCCGACGTATTGCCACGTGCCATCGCCAATCGCACCGCTTTTATGAATGCAATGGTGGTGGATATTGCAATGGGTGGCTCATCAAACACGGTGTTACATTTATTAGCCGCAGCCCAAGAAGCGGGTGTCGATTTTGATATGTCGCATATTGATGAGCTTTCACGCAAAACGCCTTTTTTATGTAAAGTTGCACCTGCCACAAGCAAATATCACATTGAAGACGTGCACCGCGCTGGTGGCATGATGGCAATTATCCGTGAGCTAGGTAAAGCGGGTTTAGTTGATTTGTCTGTGGATCACGTTGCAGGGATGACGATGGCGGAGTTAGTTGAGAAGTGGAATGCCACAGATCCAAACAATGCCGTTGCACAAAAGTTCTATAAAGCAGGCCCAGCGGGTATCCGCACCACGAAGGCGATGAGCCAAGAATGTCGTTGGCCTGAACTGGATAACGATCGTGAAAATGGCTGTATTCGCAGTGTTGAAAATGCGTTTCGTCAAGATGGTGGCTTAGCGGTGCTGTCGGGAAATTTAGCGCTGGATGGTTGTATTGTTAAAAGTGCCGGTGTTGTTGAAGAAATGCTGCATTTTGAAGGCCCAGCAGTGGTTTACGAATCACAGGATGATTCAGTTGAAGGTATATTAAATGGTGAAGTAAAAGCGGGTGATGTTGTGGTGATCCGCTATGAAGGGCCAAAAGGGGGCCCAGGTATGCAAGAGATGTTGTACCCGACCAGCTACTTAAAATCGGTAGGTTTAGGTGAAAAATGTGCATTGATCACTGATGGCCGTTTTTCGGGTGGTACCTCTGGTTTATCGATTGGTCATGTCTCGCCTGAGGCTGCCAGCGGGGGAGCAATTGCGTATGTAGAGAACGGCGATAAAATTATTATTGATATCGCCACCCGCGAAATCACCTTAGCCCTGAGCGATGAAGAGCTTGAAGCACGTAAGCAAAAGCAATTAGCACGTGGTAAAGAGGCCTTTAAACCACGCGATCGTGAGCGTTATGTATCATCGGCACTAAAAGCGTATGCATTATTGGCAACCAGTGCAGACAAAGGGGCGGTCCGTGATTTAGCTAAGCTTGAGGAGTTAAGTTAATCATGGTTTCACAGGAGCTCGATTATTTTCGCGCTATCATCCAAGCAAATATGGAGCCGCTTGCAAAGGTTACTGAGGTCAGTGAAATGGCCGAACTTAGCGCAAGGCTCGGTAATCATGTGTGGTTGAAGCGTGAAGACCAACAACCCGTTTATTCGTTTAAATTGCGCGGTGCATTCCATAAGTTGAGTAAGTTGCCAAAGGGCTCTGATGTGGTCACTGCATCGGCTGGCAACCATGCTCAAGGCGTCGCGTTAAGTGCATCGTTTTTAGGGCACAAAGCGACAATTGTTATGCCGGTAACCACACCCGAAATTAAAGTGAGTGCAGTGCGCGCGCTAGGTGGTGAGGTTGTATTACATGGTCATCACTTTGATGCAGCAAAAGCCCACGCGTTAGCGCTAACAGAGCAGCGCAATGGCGTATTTGTGCCTCCTTTTGATGACCCCGATGTCATTATTGGTCAAGGCACAGTTGCGCGAGAACTGATGCAGCAGCTAAACGACCTTGATGCCGTTTTTATTCCTGTTGGCGGTGGTGGCTTGTTGGCGGGAATGGCTGTGTACATAAAATCATTGCGACCTGATATCAAAGTAATTGGTGTTGAAGCGGATGAAAGTGCGTGTTTAAAAGCAGCATTAGAGGCGGGGAAACCTGTGGAGCTTGACCGCGTTGGTAGTTTTGCTGATGGCGTAGCGGTAAAAATAATCGGCACCGAAACGTTCCGCTTAGCACAAAAGTTTTGTGATGAAGTTGTGACCGTGAGTGGCGATGAGATTTGTGCTGCTATGCAGGATATCTTTGTTTCTACCCGTGCAATTGCTGAGCCTTCAGGGGCCTTATCAACAGCGGGTTTGAAAAAATGGTGTCAGCAAAGCGGTGTAAAAGGCTTAAATGTTGCTGCTATTTTATCGGGCGCGAATTTAAATTTTGACCGTTTACGCTACGTTGCTGAGCGCACTGCGTTGGGTGAAAAGAACGAAGCATTACTCGCCGTCACCAT
This sequence comes from Pseudoalteromonas sp. MBR-15, assembly GCF_053628915.1. Taxonomy (NCBI): domain Bacteria; kingdom Pseudomonadati; phylum Pseudomonadota; class Gammaproteobacteria; order Alteromonadales; family Pseudoalteromonadaceae; genus Pseudoalteromonas; species Pseudoalteromonas sp. MBR-15. The sequence goes on along the minus strand of NZ_JBRJHH010000019.1, from coordinate 38,626 downwards.
CAAAGAAGAAAAAGGCAGCTTTAAGCAATTTTGTGCTTCGTTAGGTGGCCGAGCTATTACAGAGTTTAATTACCGTTATGCAGGACCGGGTGAAGCACAAATATTTGTGGGTATTGCACTTCGCCAAGGTCAGCAAGAGCTAGATGAATTAAAAGCGGTACTCACTGAAAATGGCTATATATTTTGTGACCTGTCAGATAACGAATTGGCTAAATTACACATTCGTTATATGGTGGGTGGAAAAGCCCCAGCGCAATTACATGAGCGATTATTACGTTTTGAATTTCCTGAATACCCAGGTGCATTAGCGCGATTTTTAGATACGTTAGGCAGTAACTGGAATATTACGTTATTCCATTATCGCAATCATGGTGGCTCTGTAGGTAATGTACTTGCTGCATTTGCTATCGAACCGAGTGATTACGACGTATTTAACGAGCATTTAAATCGTCTTGGTTATAATGTTCAGGATGAAACCAATAATCCATGTTTCACACAATTTTTAACGACTCAAGGTCAAAAGTTGAGTGAAGCTAAAGCTGCCAATCAATAAACTGGGCTCCATCGAGGAGCCTTGATTTTTTGCATATTTTTCCTATAGTTATTGCACGATTGTAAAGCAAGGATGATGCGTGCGAGGAATGCGTTATTACTTAGGGTTACTCTGTTTAATGCTAAGCATAAGTGCCAATGGCTCTGACAAGGTGACCTTGCAACTAAAATGGACTCATCAATTCCAGTTCGCTGGCTATTACATGGCAGCAAAAAAAGGCTTTTATAAAGACGCTGGACTTGATGTCACTATTTTACCCGCAGATCCTAACAACCCTAACACGTTTGATCAGGTGTTAAATGGTCAAGCCGACTTTGCTATTACGCATTCTGGTATTTTGCAACAACGTGTGCAAGGTGCCCCCGTTGTTGCCTTAGCGGCTATGCTGCAGTTCTCCCCCTATTGTTGGATGGTCAAAAATAACTCTGATATTTTCCAGCCGCGTGATTTTGCGGGTAAAAAACTCAGTAAAATTAGCTCACTTGAAAACGCAGAGTTGTTAGTCATGCTGCAAAGGGCGGGGCTTGATTATCAAAGTTTAATGGCTGCAAGCCAAAAAGGCGGAATAGAGCAGTGGTTAGCTGGCGAACTTGATGCCGTGCAAGTGTATGTAACTAATGAGCCGTATACTTTAACACTGCGTGGTGTTGGGCACCGATTAATTTGTCCACAAAAATTTGGCCTGAATGTGTATGGCGATATTTTATATACCTCGCAGGCTATGCTTAAAAATAAACCGGATATAGTTGAGCGTTTTTATCAAGCAAGTTTAAAGGGATGGCGTTATGCACTGCATAATATGAATGAGAGTATTAATGTCACTCAGCGTGATTATGCCCCGCACAAAAGTATGCAGGAACTTGCTTATGAAGCCGATGTACTCGCTAACTATATTCAGCCACCGGGCAGCAAGTTGGGGGGCATGTCGATGGCTAAATGGCGACTTATCGCTGACCTTTACAACATCGATCAAGACGAATTTGATCATGCATTTTCAGGGTTTATGTATGATCAACAGCAAAGCGAGGGCATAGAGTTATCTTGGATGCTTATTTTAGCGATAATATTGAGCATTGCATGTGTTCCTTTGTACATTGGTCTAATAAGCAATGGAAGGCGTTAAAGCTCTTAAAAACTGTTATACTCACTTTTATTTTTTGTCGTTTTTGTAGTTATGACACTTGCCCAGCACTTTGCTGCTTTAGATACACTGCTTTATTCAACTCGCCAATACTGGCAATGCACGGCATTTGACTTTGATGATATTCCATGGCCTGAATTAACGTCTTTATTATGGGCGATTGATGACAGCCAAGTGAGTGAACTTGATGCCGACCAGCATGCTTTATATCAATACTTTTGCGATGCTATAGACGGTGTTGATGAACTTAATGCCTTATGCGAACTGCCCACAACAAAGTTGCCAAGGAATGAGTTTCCATTTTGGATCAGTAATGGCATCAAAGGACGCAAGTTTGAGCAGTTACAAGATTTTGTTGCAGCGATCAGCCAAAATTCACAGCAACACCCTGTTTTAGAGTGGTGTGCAGGCAAAGGACACTTAGGGCGGATGCTGGCATTTAGTGGCGCACCCTCGGTACACAGTATTGAACTACAAGAGCACCTGTGTGAGCAGGGAGCTCATAGTGCTAAGCAGCAACAATTAGCCATGCAGTTTTCACAAGCGAATGTATTAACGGATAACACCGATGCATTTTTTAAAACAGAGCAACATGCCGTCGCTTTACATGCATGTGGTCGTTTACACCAAACATTTATGCAGCAGGCAAGTCGGGCCAAAACCCAGCAGATAAGCTTTTCACCCTGTTGTTATCACTTATTTACCGACGATGCCTACCAAGCAATGAGTGAGCACGCACAGCACAGTCAATTGACGCTAACCCATCGCGATTTAAAGCTGGCCTTGCAAGAAACCGTGACCGCACCAAGTCGGGTTGATAAAGTGAGAAAAACAGAAGTCGAGTGGCGACTTGGTTTTGATGCATTACGTAAATCAATTACCGGTGTTCAGCACTATGTGAGTGTGCCTTCCGTGAATAAAGCGGTATTTTCTGATTCTTTTAGGTCATTTTGTTTGTGGGCAGCTGATAAAAAGTCACTACATATACCAGATGATATTGATTACAATGCATTTTTAGAGATAGGTAAGCAGCGTAAAAGGGTCACAGAACGCATTGAACTCATCCGACATGTGTTCAGAAGAGCAATTGAAGTTTGGCTCGTGCTCGATCGTGCTTTATATTTGCAACAACAAGGCTATCAGGTATCAGTAAGTACGTTTTGTGAAAAACAGCTCACACCAAGGAATATCTTGATCCAAGCTAATTATTAAAAATCGTAAAGAGGCGCAATGAGAAAGTTAAAAAATTTATTCGAAAATAATAGACGTTGGGCTGCGCGTACGAGTGAAAGTGATCCTGAGTTTTTTAAAATTCTATCAATGCAACAAAATCCAGAGTACTTGTGGATTGGCTGTTCGGACTCACGTGTACCCGCTAATGAGATAGTTGATTTATTACCGGGTGAGTTATTTGTACACCGTAACGTTGCAAATGTGGTTGTGCATACTGACCATAACTGTTTATCAGTCATGCAGTACGCGGTTGAAGTACTTAAAGTTAAGCACATTATGGTCGTTGGACACTATGGCTGTGGGGGTGTTCAAGCGGTTTTAAATGAAGCACGCTTTGGCTTAATTGATAACTGGCTACGTCATGTTGGTGATGTAAAAGAAAAACACATCGAACAGTTAAACGCATTACCAGAAAAAGAACGTTTAAACAGCCTGATTGAACTCAATGTAATTGAGCAAGTACGTAACGTGTGTCGTACTAATATCGTGCAAGATGCGTGGGCGAAAGGCCAAGAACTTACGATTCATGGTTGGGTGTATGGTTTAGCAAATGGTCATTTAAATGATCTTGAATCCGTGGTGACCTGTGCTGAAGAAGCCACAGAGACATACGGTACTGCGGTAAAACGTGTTTTCGAACGTATTGCAGAGAAAAGTTAAGACTTAACTGGATAGAAAAAAGGTGAGCTAAGTAGCTCACCTTTTTTTATTGTTCGTCTTGTTTGCTAGCAAGTTGCTGTTCAAGTAAGGCAACCTTTTCTTCTAGCTCCGTGAGTTTTTCACGAGTTCGAATAAGTACTTGGCTTTGAATATCAAACTCATCACGGCTTACAAAGTCCATCTCAGCAAGTTTGTTTTGAATAGCTTGCTTCGTTTTACCTTCAATGGTGTCGGCAAGGTTTTTCACGCCTTGTGGCATGTTATCAGTGATTTGCTTTGCGATTTCTTCAAGTTTTGCTGGGTTGATCATCTTCGTCCCTTGAGTCACGTAAAAAAACAATCTTACCTTATTGGCTAGGCGTAGTGTAGTGATTACGGTAAAATTGCCGGTTCTGTCTTTGGATAATTTCTTAGGGGCTTATGAAACTCAACCCAAAACAAGATGAAGCGGTAAAGTATATCAGTGGACCGTGTTTGGTATTAGCCGGCGCAGGCTCAGGTAAAACGCGTGTAATTACCAACAAAATCGCTTACTTGGTGCAAAAGTGTGAGTATCAAGCACGTAACATAGCAGCCGTTACCTTTACTAATAAAGCGGCAAAAGAGATGCGCGAGCGTGTTGCACAAACGCTTGGTAAGCAAGAGTCTAAAGGGTTATGGGTTTCGACATTTCATACCTTAGGTCTTGAGATCATCAAAAAAGAATTAACCACATTAGGCTTTAAGCCAGGATTCTCATTGTTTGATGATCAAGATACCAACCAATTATTAACCGAGCTTACAGAAGACGAACTAAAAAAAGACAAAGACTTATTAAACCTGTTAAAAATGCAAATAGGCAGTTGGAAGAACGAGCTTATTTTACCCGAACGGGCGATTCGTGAAGCGCGTGAGCCACAAAAAGCACTGTTTGCCCAGTTGTATGCCCGCTATCAAAATCAATTACGTGCTTATAATGCCCTCGATTTTGATGATCTGATCATGATCCCCACCTTGCTACTGGGACAAAATGCGACGGCACGTGAGCGTTGGCAACAGCGTTTTCGTTATTTGCTGGTGGATGAGTATCAAGATACGAATACGAGCCAGTATCAATTGGTTAAGTTATTAGTGGGTGAACGTGCTCGCTTTACGGTGGTGGGAGATGATGACCAATCAATTTATTCGTGGCGTGGTGCTAAACCACAAAATCTGGTGTTATTGAGTAAAGACTTTCCGGGTTTGCGTTTAATTAAACTTGAACAAAACTACCGAAGTGCAGGGCGTATTCTTAAAGCAGCCAATATTCTTATTGCTAATAATCCGCATGAGTTTGATAAAAAACTGTTCAGTGAACTAGGTTATGGTGAACCGATTAAAGTCATTGGCTGTCGTGACGAAGAGCATGAATCTGAACGCGTTGTTGCAGAGATCATTTCGCATAAGTTCATGAAGCGGACCAGCTATAAAGATTACGCCATTTTATATCGGGGGAATCACCAAGCGCGCGTATTCGAAAAAGCGCTGATGAGTAACCGTATTCCATATAAAATTAGTGGCGGAATGTCGTTTTTCTCACGTTCAGAAATTAAAGATATCATGGCGTATTTACGCTTGTTGGTTAATCAAGACGACGACAATGCATTTTTACGTATCGTGAATACCCCACGACGAGAAATAGGTACCGTCACTCTCGAAAAATTAGGCACACTTGCCAACGAAAAGCACATTAGTTTATTTGCTGCCTGCTTTGAACCTGAACTTGCGCATCGTTTAAAAGGGCGGGGCTTTAATGCGTTAGCAGGGTTTGCTCGTTGGGTGGTTGAACTGTCTGATAATGCAGTGCGGGGTGACACGCTCGAAGCGGTAAAAGAGCTGGTCAGGCAAATTAATTACGAAGCGTATCTTTACGAGTCATCGCCTAGCGCAAAAGCCGCAGAAATGCGTATGAAGAATGTGTCGGAGTTATATCGTTGGATCACCGATATGCTGACCGGTGATGCCGATAACCCCCCGTTGAATTTAGCAGAAGTGGTGAGCAAGTTAACGCTGCGCGATATGCTTGAGCGCAATGAAGAAGAAGATGAATCTGATGCGGTACAGCTTTTGACTTTGCATGCCTCAAAAGGCTTGGAATACCCGTATGTATTTATGGTGGGAATGGAAGAAGGGTTATTACCTCATCAAGTGAGCATCGACGAAGATAACGTTGAAGAAGAACGTCGTCTTGCTTACGTAGGTATCACACGAGCCCAGCAAGAGTTGGTTATGACATACGCTAAGCTGCGCCGTCAGTTTGGTGAAACATCGGATACAGAGCTGAGTCGTTTTGTGCAGGAGTTACCACAGGATGATTTGGCCTTTGAAGCAAAGAAACCGCCTTCTTCTCAAGCAGAGCGAATGGAAAAAGGTCAAGCACGTGTTGCTAACTTGCGTGCCATGCTTAAAAAGTAACGCCGTTATGCTCAATGCACATGTTTAAATATTTAAATCAAGCGGTATTGTCGAGTGTGTGCTTGTCGTCTCTTTATTGAAGGGCGCAAGTGCATGCTGTTTGCCAATAAACAGCGATAAGCCGTGTTTATCTAACAGGGTACGGTAATTAAAAATCGATGGGCCTTTGGCTATGACTTGAATGTTTTGAATATGGGTAATAGCCAGTACACCTTGAAGCTGTAAATGATAGTTTTCTTGTTGTAGCACACGCTTACTGAAAGTTGAGCTTAATAATAAGTAATCGAACTTAAATTCGGTCAGTAAGTTCAATTCACAGCGATCTTTTGCAAACTCATTCAAACCTATCGAGAATCCTTGTGCCACAAGACTTTTTAGGTTTTCTATTTGTACAGCCGATGCATAACGAATTTCTTGTTCATTAAATAATAAACATATCTTTTTAGCATCATGCGCTTTGAGAAGGTGACATAGCGCTTTAAAGTTGATGCGTTCAAGCACTAATCCTGAGCATGGAAATAACACCTTTTGTAACTTTGTTTGGGCGGCTAATGAAAAAGCTTGTTTGAGTAAACTCAGCTCAACTTCGAAATGCTGAATACGATCAGTGGCAAACTTCTTGAGTACTTCAAAGCTGGTACTGCCAAGTACAGGGTGTTCTCCAAACGCCTCTAATAGCGACTCAGCATGTGCTGACTCGTCAAGCGTAATGATTTCTGAGCTTCTAAAATGCATTGGTAAATCATCAAGGTGATGCATATTTTCAGCTTCATGCTGTGAGGTCGTCGCATTGAGTAAAGGATGAAAACACTCAAAGCGGTTGCGCCCTGCGTTTTTAGCATAATACATGGCCGCATCAGCATCACGAATAATCTCATCGGTGTGCTTGTAACTCGTTTTTGAGTAGGTAATCCCTATACTTGCACCGCTTTGAATACATTGACCTTTCATGCAGAAAGGTTTCTTCATGATTTCAATAATGCGTTTTGCAACATCTTCTGCTTGCTGCGGCTCTGTTAAATGGGTGAGCAAAACAACAAACTCATCGCCGCCTAATCGTGCAAGTAAATCATGTTCTCGAATACAGTGAGAAAATGATTCTGCAACACTAATTAAAAACTGATCCCCAGCTTGGTGACCTAATTGATCGTTAATATCTTTAAATTTATCTAAGTCGATAAACAGCACTGCAAATTGTTGCTCTGGATAGCGTTGATAATGCTGCAGCGTTTTTTCAAGCTGTGTTAAAAACAAGCTTCGATTCGGTAAGCTGGTGAGCGAGTCATGATGTGCATCGTGATATAACTGTTGTTCAATTTTTTTACGCTCTTCCATTTGCATTTGTAAGTGCATATTGGCTTGGCGCAATTCTTTGGTCTTTTCAGCAACGCGATGTTCAAGCTTTTGGTGGCTTTGCTTAAGTTCTTGGTTAGCTAAATGGGCTTGGATTACATTGGCGATTTGGTGTGAAACGAAGGTGATGAGTTCACAATCATCTTGGCTAAATTCATGTTTATTGTTATATGCTTGGCAAACAATTAAGCCAATTACCCCTTGTGATGTCTTTAGTGGCGCTCCTAACCAGCTGGTGGCAGATTCTTCGGGCGGAATATCTCTAGGCCTCTCAATGACACCCAGTTTTATGAGACTTTTCGCGCGCTTTGCATCAATCACTTGGCATTTTTCGGTACTCAGTACCAACTCACTGTAGCCTTTAGCAAATGGCCGAGGTTCGGCATTATCGCTGTATTCATCAACGCAGTAAGGAAAGCTTAGCCAGTGAGATTGTTGGTCATACAGCGCAATATATAAGTTATCTGCGTACGTTATAGTTTTTATTATTTTGTGTACATGCTGATATACGTCTTCTAAGTTTTCACTCAGTGTTGCAAGCTCAGAGATCTTAAACAGTATTTGCTGTCGTTCTAATGCTTTTTTTCGGTGTAATATTTCTTCATTAAGTGCCTGGTTACTTTGCGTCAGTGCGCGGGTGCGAATTTTGACTTCGGACTCAAGAAGTTCGCGCTTTTTAACGCGTTCTATAGCAGTTGCAAGGTAAAGTGACATCACTTCTAACAGTTCAATTTGCTGCTCAGAATAGCTTTGCGCTTTATCGTAGCTCTGCGCCACCATCACGCCAATGATGGTTTTATCACGATAGACCGGTACGCCAACCCAGTGCTCTGCGGGGGTCCCTAAAGCTTTAAATTGACCCTTTTCAACAGCTTGTTGGGTTTGTTCTTTAGTAAAGTAGCTGGTTTTACCATGTTTGAATACATGACCAGTTAACCCCTCTTTGAAGTGTTGATCGTATTTTAAGGGCACAGAAAGCCCATCTTTTTCGTCTGCAAAATACGACAGTTCTAAAAGATCGTTCACAGGGTTGTGCAGCACAACGTAAAAGCTTTTACTTGGGATAAAGCTTTGCAATATATCGTGAATAGCGGGGTAAAGGAGGGTTAATTCGGCAACAGTGCTTGCTTGCTCTGATAACTGTAATAGAGCATGTTGCAAGTGATGAGATTGCTTATATTTTTGTATAAGCGATTTTAAGCGAGCATTTCTACGGACTAGCTTATCAATGTGTGTTGCTGAATCTTCCAATGATTTAGAACCAGTTTTTATTATTGTTTAAATATTGTTCTTTATAGTTCCACTTTTTTCGTAGATCGTCAAGTAGCAGATAGGCTAATTAAGGGGTTATACAGACAATGTTATTAGTACTAAATTATTATTTTTGTGCGTGTTTCAGGCATAAAAAAAGGGCCTAATAAATTAAGCCCTTCGTATTATGTGTTTATAACTGTTATTTGCTTGTCATAAAGTCGATAGCAGCACTGATTTCTTCATCAGAACAGTCCATACACGTACCTTTAGGAGGCATTGCATTGAAACCATTTAAGGCGTGATCAAGTAAAGTGTCTTTGCCTTTAGCGATACGAGGAGCCCAATCATCAGCTGATTTAGGTGCGCCTAATGCGCCAGTACCGTGACAAGCGAAACATGATGCTTGATACACCTGCTCGCCAGAACGAGGACCAGTAGGTTCAGCAGCCGCAGCAGCTTTATCACCTTCTAGATATACAGAACCAATTGGCGCTAGACGCTTCTTAATTGCGTCTTCAGTCAAAGAGTTGTCATACGCTTGTGCGTATGCCGTTGTTGCTAGCAGTAATAATGCAGCTGATAGTTTTTTCATTTTGCCTTGCTCACTTCGATTTGAACGTGATCAATCACGATATCTGACGGAAATTAGAACGATTATAACGCTAAGCCACAATTTATAAAATGATCTGAAAGGCTTTTTCTTGATAAAAAAAGCCATTTTTTGCTCCAGCGCAATAAAAATCAGCTTTATGTGCTGAATCGCTACAGTGTTATTATGCCAGTTCTAATACTTTACTGACTAATTTTTCAATCCCAGCATCAGCCTCTAAAATGCTTTGCGCAAGCATATATGCAGGGGTTGTAACCACTTTATGTTGTTCATCTACAACAATGTCGTCAACGGCACAGTATTGGTGATCGCCGCCTAGTTGTTGAATAGCCGCTGCGGTATCTTGGTCGGTACCAATGGTTGTTTTTACGCCTTGGCCATAAATAAGTGGCAGCATGGCAGGTGCAATACACATATATCCCGCTGCTTTATTAGCTTTAACAAACGCAGTACACGCATGGAGTACATCATCTTGTACTTGAGCATCTGCGCCTTTTACAGCAAAGTCAGATAAGTTTTTTGCCGCACCATAGCCGCCGGGTATGATGAGCGCGTCAAATTCATTCACGTTTAGTTCTGTGATAGCTTTTATTTCGCCACGCGCAATACGTGCTGCTTCCACTAAAACATTACGATTTGGTGTCATCTCTTCACCGGTTAAGTGGTTAATGGTATGCAGTTGCTCAATGTCAGGAGCAAAACATTGATAGCGTGCACCTGCTTTGGCTATGTGTAGCAAAGTTAATACTGCTTCATTGATTTCTGCGCCATCGTAAACACCGCAACCCGCTAAAATTACAGCCACTTTTTTCATTAGATATTCCTCCTTAATGCAACTTTGGTTAGTGTAGCAATTATGCGTGTCAGTCGACAAAATAAAAAAGTTTTCTGGGTCGACTGCTCGAGACGCTTGGTAAATTGCTGTTTATGCCTTTTTATAAAATACAAACGTACAAAAAAGTATAAAGGATCGCTATGATCTTTGATCCATTGTGCTAGAATACTCCTCCGGTTATGAAAAGGGATATTTATTCATCGTTAAGCAAGCAATGGACATGAGTAGCTAAAACCGTTTTCCACATCGGATAAAAATAATAAAAAAAGAACCTCGTATTATCTTTTTTAAACCAAAACATGTGCTTACAGAAAATTCCTAAATGTTTTTACATTTTGGGAGAATTGCTCGTGGGTTTTATCTACAAAGTTATCCACAGCTTGCTATTTATGAATGTGTTACTGCTCAATAATTCACAGTCGTTTTCTTCATAGCCTTATGGCATGCTTACAATCAATTTATTGTTATTCATTTAGGATCCAATTTCACCATGGCTCAGATCCCTGAAAATCCACTTATTCTTGTTGATGGTTCTTCCTATTTATTCCGCGCATATCATTCACCTCCTCACCTAACAAACTCGAAAGGAGAGGCTACAGGGGCTATTTATGGCGTTGTTAATATGCTTAAGAGTCTAATCAAACAATATGATCCGTCGCATATGGTGGTGGTGTTTGATGCCAAAGGTAAAACCTTTAGAAATGACATGTACAGTGAATATAAAGCGAATCGTCCACCTATGCCGGATGACTTACGCACACAAATAGCACCACTTCATAATATTATTAAGGCGATGGGTTTTCCGCTTATTAGTATTGAAGGGGTCGAGGCTGACGATGTTATTGGTACATTTGCACGCATTGCTTCTGAGCAAGAACGCCATGTGTTGATCTCTACAGGTGATAAAGATATGGCGCAGCTTGTGAATGAGCACGTCACACTTATTAACACCATGACCGATAGTATTTCAGATCCTGATACGGTGGTTGAAAAGTTTGGTGTAGGCCCTGAATTGATCATCGACTACTTAGCGCTGATGGGCGACAAGGTTGATAACATTCCTGGCGTTGATGGTTGCGGCCCTAAAACTGCGGTGAAATGGTTACAAAAGTATGGCTCGTTACAAGGCGTAATCGATCATGCCGGTGAGATCAAAGGCAAAATAGGCGAAAAGCTGGCAGCTGCGCTTGATCATTTACCACTGAGTTACGAACTGGCAACGATAAAATGTGATGTCGAGGTTGAATCTGACCTAGAAAGCTTCAAGTTACAAGAGCCTAATCGAGATGAGTTAATTGCTTTATACGGTGAGTGCGAGTTCCGTCGCTGGTTAGCTGAATTACTCGATAACCCGAAAGACGCAGATACACATTTAGATGTACCAACCGAAGAAAATGAATTGCCACAAGTGAGTGATGCTCATTACGAAACCATTCTTACTGAGCAACAACTTGATACGCTAGTTAAGCAGTTAAATGAGGCTGAGTTATTTGCCTTTGATACCGAAACAACCAGCCTTGATTACATGCAGGCACAATTAGTTGGTATGAGCTTTGCGGTTAAGGCCGGCGAAGCGGCGTATATTCCGGTTGCTCACGATTATCCCGATGCGCCAGAACAATTAACACTCGACACGGTAATGGCAAAAATTGGCCCAATTTTAGCCGACGAGCGTAAAGCGAAAGTGGGGCAAAACCTAAAATACGATAAAAGTGTACTGGCTAATGCTGGGTTTGAATTAAACGGTATAAAATACGACACGATGTTGGAGTCGTATGTATTTAATAGTGTGGGCAGTCGTCATGATATGGACTCGTTAGCACTTAAATACCTAGGGCATAAAAATATCAGTTTTGAAGAGATTGCCGGAAAAGGCAAAAAGCAGCTGACTTTTAATCAAATTGAACTTGAAAAAGCAGCGCCATATGCCGCTGAAGACGCTGATATTACATTACGCTTACACGAGGTGTTGTGGCCGAAGATTGAAGCTGATAGCCAACTTAAATCAGTATTTGAAGAGATTGAGTTACCGCTTGTCTCTGTACTTTCAGATATTGAGCGTACTGGTGTCGCGATTGACAGTACCATGTTAGCTGCGCATAGCCAGCGATTGGGTGAACGTTTACTCGAGCTTGAACAAGAAGCATATGACATGGCGGGTGAAAAGTTTAACTTAGGCTCACCTAAACAACTACAAGCAATTTTATTTGAGAAGCTTGAACTGCCAGTAATTAAAAAAACGCCAAAAGGTGCGCCATCTACAGCAGAAGAAGTATTGCAAGAGCTGGCGCATGATTATCCTTTACCTAAAGTAATCATTGAGCATCGTGGTTTATCAAAGTTGAAATCAACTTACACAGATAAGCTGCCATTAATGGTGAATGAGCGTACCAAACGCGTACATACCTCGTATCATCAAGCGGTAACGGCAACAGGGCGTTTAAGTTCAACAGATCCTAATTTACAAAATATTCCGATCCGCTCGGAAGAAGGGCGTCGTATCCGTGAAGCATTTATTGCGGCAGCGGGCCATAAAATTGTGGCTGCCGATTACAGCCAAATTGAATTACGTATTATGGCGCATTTATCGCAAGATAAAGGCTTACTGACCGCCTTTGCCAATGGCTTAGACGTACACAGTGCAACAGCGGCAGAGGTCTTTGGTGTTAGTCTTGAGGACGTCACCAGCGATATGCGTCGTAAAGCGAAAGCTGTCAATTTTGGCTTAATTTACGGTATGTCGGCATTTGGTTTATCTCGTCAATTAGATGTGCCTCGCCACGAAGCACAGCACTATATTGATAAGTACTTTGAGCGTTTCCCAGGTGTACTTGAATACATGGAAACGACGCGTCAAAAAGCGGCGGATAAAGGGTATGTAGAAACCATTTTTGGTCGACGCTTACATTTACCAGAGATCAATGCGCGTAATGGCGCACGACGTAAAGCGGCAGAACGTGCTGCTATTAACGCGCCAATGCAAGGCACTGCCGCCGATATTATTAAAAAAGCAATGCTTAAAGTGCATCAGTGGGTAAATGCCCAAGCCGAAGGCGCAGTGAAGCTACTTATGCAAGTACACGATGAATTAGTGTTTGAAATTAAAGAAGAGTGTGTTGATGAGTTCAAAGCTGAAATCTGTAAGCTGATGTCAGAAGCTGCGACCCTTGATGTCCCCCTTATTGTTGAAGCAGACAGTGGGGATAACTGGCAGCAAGCTCACTAGTTTTGCTGATTTTATGCCGAATATCTTGCTTAATGCTGGGTATTCGGCAATGAGGATAACCTGCACATTAATACCGCCCATGTTTTAACCCGCCCAAACGTAAAACGAGCACTTTGAATCTTCACCACACAGTTATTTTGATCATACAAAGTGAGCGTGTGATCCGTTGAGAATGACCTCTTATGCCAGTTGAACGAGCACTTGTTTTGTAAACTTATGGTTAACAAGAAAAGACGGTTTTAGAGTTTCGTTATATGTTTATCAATTAATGGTCTTTTGCTGCATATTTAATTTATTTTTAGGTGGGTATTTGCTAAAGTCCGCGCCGTCCTCATCCTGTAGGACATCCTGTTGATGATGCATCTGAAAAGATGCAACGTATTGATAGCTTCTCCCCAGTTTGCTATACCGGCTCACTCTTTATTGAGTGAGCCGTTTTTTCTTGTTCTTATCATACAATTCATTGCACAAATTAGCGCAGGTGATACCATCAAAGTGATTCTTAATTACTTTCGAAGGAATGCGTTATGTTTAAATCTTTGGCTATTACAGCCTTATCATTATCAAGTTTATTTGTTGCCCCATTGGCGAGTGCTAATTGGCAAGTTAATAATGAACAAAGCAATGTAAGCTTTGTTTCAATAAAGAAAAACGCAATCGCTGAAGCTCATCATTTTAAAAACGTATCAGGAACCTTAAACGAGCAAGGTCAATTTAAGTTAGTGATCGACCTGACGTCTGTTGAAACGCTGATCCCCATCCGTAACGAGCGCATGACTAAGCTCCTGTTTGAAACAGCCCAGTTTCCTAATGCCGTATTAACAGCTGATTTAAGCCAAGCTTTATCAAAGCTCGTGCCTGGGCAGCATGTATTAAAAGGTCTTAAAGCTGAACTTGATTTTCATGGTAATAAGAAAGAACTAACACTTGATGTACTTGCTAATATGTCGCCAACGGGTGATGTAACTGTGTCATCGTTTACGCCCGTGATTATTAATGCTGCTGATTTTAAAGTGACTGAAGGTATTGCTGAATTACAAAAACTGGCTGGTTTACCGTCAATTGCTACTGCCGTTCCGGTTACATTTTCACTGACTCTTGATAAAGAAAAGTAATGCAGTCACTTGCTGAGCTAGAAACCGCACTTGCACAGCCAGACAAACCATTTGATAAGTGGCAACCGACCCATTGTGGTCAGTTGCCAATTAGCATTGATGTGCATGGCGTGTGGTTCTACGCGGGCAGTGAAATAAAACGAGAAGCGATGGTTAAGCTGTTTGCCTCTGTTCTTTGCAAAGAAGCAGACAGCTATTATCTAAAAACGCCTGTCGAGAAAATGGCTATCACCGTGGCCGATGTGCCTTTTATTATCGTAGATTGGCGCTTTGAAGAAACAGAGCAAGGAAACGCGTTGTGTTGTATTGATAATTTACAGCGCACTTGGTTAGTCACTGCGTGTCAGCCACTGCAACTGCGTGAATTTGAAAACGTGACGGTACCATACCTTAAATTGCCGCATGGACTGGCTGCCAGAGTATCGAGGAATGTGTATTATCAGTGGGCTGAAATAGCCAGCTCTGATGAGGATGGCTATTTCATTGAGTCATTATCCAAGCACTACTACTTGGCTTAATAACTTAAGCGTCTGGTTGTTGATCTGATTCTGATTCCGATTCCGACTCTGCTTCTTGCATTTCAATAGGCCCTAAGAACCATTCGTCTAGCTTTTTAGCAACTTCAGGTAAGCCTGTCCCTTTCAATGATGAAAAGGCATGAACTGTAATATCGCCCTCTAAGCTGCTTAGTTCACGACGAACTTGTAAAACTTGTGCTTTGCGTGCACCTTGCTTTAGTTTGTCGGCTTTAGTGAGTAACGCAAGAACCGGAATTTCACTCCCGACCGCCCAGTCGATTAAGTCGCGGTCTAAATCTTTAAGTGGGTGACGAATATCCATTAACACAACAATGCCTTTAAGGCTTTGGCGTTTTTGTAAATATTCACCTAATGATTTTTGCCATTTCTTTTTCATTTCAATGGGGACTTTCGCAAAACCGTACCCCGGTAAATCGATTAGGCGCTTGTCGGCATCGAGCTCAAAGGTGTTTATAAGTTGCGTACGACCAGGTGTTTTTGAGGTACGTGCTAACTTTTGGTCTGTTAAGGTGTTAAGAGCACTTGATTTACCGGCGTTTGAACGACCGGCGAACGCGACTTCAATCCCCGTATCAGCAGGTAAACGAGAGATATCAGGTGCGCTGGTAACAAAGGACGCAGTATTGTATTTGATACGAGATTTGAGCACAGGCTCTCCTAATCTTTTATAAATAATAACAGTCAGTGGTCGAAAACCACTCAAGGCACGTATTTTATACTATTAAAGCAGCATTCAAAAGCGTATTTAAGCGTGCTAACTTGGCTTTGAACAAGGAAAATTGCTAGGTAGAAACTTAATCTAAGTCAAATCCCTATAAATTATAAGCTTAATGTGGGCAGAAAACGTGCCAGAGAATTTATTATCGTGTAGAATATAGAAATCACAACATCCATATTGTAGATGATACAGGGTCGGAAACAGAGAATTCACCATGAAAAAAATAGCACTATCTTTAACTATATTGCTTGGTGCGTTGTCAGCAAGCAACGCAACAGCATTTGATGGCGATGTAAACGCAGGTAAAGAAAAATCGGCAACGTGTGCGGCCTGTCACGGCCCAGACGGTAATGCGCCGGTTAATATCTACCCTAAGATTGCAGGTCAACACGCAGATTATATCTATAAACAACTACAAGAGTTTAAACTAGGTATGACATCGGGTGGCAAAGAGGGCCGTATGGACCCTGTAATGAGTGGTATGGCTATGCCGCTTAGCGATCAAGATATGAAAGACCTAGCAGCTTACTTCTCTTCATTAAACATGTCTGAGGGTGTAACACCTAAAGATGTTGTTGAAGTTGGTCAACAGCTTTATAAAGCCGGTGATGCAGAGCGTGGAATCCCAGCTTGTGCAGCGTGTCACGGTCCGCGTGGTAACGGCACATCGCTTGCTAAATTCCCTAAAGTTTCGTTTCAGCATCCTGAATACATTAAGTCGCAACTTGAAAAGTTCCGTGATGGTACGCGCAATAACGACTTAAATGGCATGATGCAAGACATTGCTAAAAAACTAACAGACAAAGACATCGAAGTACTTTCAAAATACTTAGGTGGCTTACACTAAAGTCTGATTGCTAGCTTAAATTACTAGCATTATAATTTAGACAGTTTACAAAAAAGCAGCGCAAGCTGCTTTTTTTACATTTGCAGCATGCCGTAATTTCCTACTTTCTTGTGAGACATTGACCATATCCAACTGTAAGCTAAGTCTTATTTTTATTTCTTCATTTTATGTAAGTCTTTGTTATTATTTAAGATGATATTGTTACAAACTCTTCGTTGTAAGAAAAATTATATAAATTAGTTGTAACAAAATTATTAATGGGTAAATTAACCACTGTCGCTGAGACAGCAAAACAACATGGACAATGTAATAAGGAAAGTGACTGCGGCAAATCTTTAGGGGAAGACACTGATTAGTGTCCTAAAGGAAATAACAAAAAAGTGTCAGGATTGACCGAGAATAATAAAAGCTCATGGAAGTTTAATAATAAAAACAAAATGGAATGCTACATGGAAGGTAAAAATAACAACAAAATGGAAAAACAATAATAATAAAAATAATAAAGACTAAAAAGTCGAAGGGAGAAGTGTCCAGTTAATTGGCGCTCAGATTAGTAGGCGGTAGAGATGTTTTCTCTACCGCCTTTTTATTTGTCCTGTTACAATAGCCACCGTTTGTACTATAAGTATGAAAAGTGCGCAGTTCGTCAAGTTGACCAACCTCATCCGCACACCGAATTCTTCTGGTTATGCCAGCATTACAATGCCATTAAGGTGTTGTGCACAACCTCTTAAGTGAGATGATCAATATATGAGTAGAAAGAAAAAGTCGCGTAAAATTCCATCAAATGGTCCAGTACGTCTAAGTAAGGAAAAGCTTAGAGAGATGCGCGCACTAAAAGAGCAGCGAGTTAAGAAAACCAAAGGGGCTAAGCCTGGTTCACGCAATGCGCCAGATGCTCAAAAGGGTGATAAAGCTGCTACAAACAATCAATCGCAAGATAAGCGTGTTGGTAGTAAAAAACCGGTTTCATTAGTGGCGGTCAAGGCTGATCCTAAAGTCGAAATGAAACGTAATTTACAACCAATGGTTGAATTGAAAAAAGTGTCAGAGCCAGAGCTAACACCAGAGCAAGAGCTTGAAGCGTTAGAAAATGATGAGCGTTTATTAAAGTTGGTTGAACGCCATGAGCGTGGCGAGTTATTGACTGGCAAAGATGCGAAGTACTTCAATAGCCGTATCGCTCGTCACCAAGCATTGTGTGAGCTGCTAGGAATCGAAGACGAAGATGATGACTACGAAGACGACTTTGAAGATGACTTTGATGTTGAAGGCGGCTCTGATTTCGATAAGTACCTATCTGATGACTTAGCAAATGAATGGTACGATGACGAAGATGAGGATGATAGATGAGCACAACCTTGATTATTGCCATTGTTATTGGGGCGGCAATTATCGCAGGACTGGCTTTTTATGCAGGGCAATTACTATACAAGGTAAATGCTCAAAATAAGCTTATCGCAAAAAAACAAGCTGAGCATGAGCAAAAGCTTGCCGCGTCAAAAGCGACTCGAAATGCTAAGTTAGCGGACAGTATTCATTTAATTGCGCGTGCAATGAATGAAGAGCAGTGTGAATTTTCAGAAGGTTGCTTACGTATTTGGGTTCTTATTTCTCAATACAGTTTCGCAGAAGAGTTTGATTTACGCGAACGCTACCCTGGCATTTATAAAATGTACAATGTCGTAAAAGACATGCCAACGCATGATGCACGTAAGAAGTACTCAAAAAAAGAGGTCTTCAAGATGGATTCCACGCGTTGGCGTGCTGAAGAGCAACACAGCGATGAAATTAAAGCTGACTGTGTTAAGTTAATAGACGAGTTTAAAGCCGCGCCAGGCAGTGAAAACGTCGTATTTAACTAGCTTTCAACATAAAAAAGCAGAGCCTTGAAGCTCTGCTTTTTTGTATGAGCATGATTGATATATCAAATAACCCGCGAAAAACGTGTTTGTTTGATTTGTTGTTGTAAGTGCGCATCAAAGCACATACAAATAATACGAATAAACAAATTGCCTCTCGCTGTAACCGTAATTTTATTGTCGCTTACTTTTACTAAGCCATCAGCAAGTAGGGGGGCAAGTGCACGTAATGCATCACTAAAATACTCGTTAAAGTCGATATTAAATTGCTGTTCAACAGCCGGCATATCAAGTTCAAACTGACAAATTAACTGCTTAATAACCGCTGCACGTAAAATGTCATCATCGGTGAGCATAATGCCTTTACACAACGCACTACCAGCGTTTTCTTGAACTGCTTTGTAATAATGCTTCAGTTCTTTTTCATTCTGTAAAATAGCATTACCAATCTGCGAAATAGACGACACGCCTAAACCAAGTAAATCACATTGACCATGCGTGGTATAGCCTTGAAAATTGCGATGTAATTTGCCCTCATTTTGCGCAATAGCGAGTTCATTATCCTTACGAGCAAAGTGGTCCATACCAATAAATTGATAGCCAGCCGCTAACATTTGTTCTAGCGTATTTTTAAACATCGTGAGCTTATCGCCCGCAGAAGGTAAATCCGCATCCTTAATTTTCCGCTGAGCCGCAAATCGTTCTGGTAAGTGTGCATAATTAAATACCGATACGCGGTCAGGATTCAATGCTATAAGTTGATCAATCGTTTCTTTAAAGCTCTCAGGCGTTTGTAGCGGTAAGCCATAAATCATGTCGGCGTTTATTGATTTAAAGCCAAGCTCACGTGCTTCACTAATTAAACCTTTTACAGAGTCCACACTCTGCGGGCGATTAACCGCAAGCTGCACTTCGTCGTTAAAATCTTGGATACCAAACGATACGCGATTAAAACCAAGTTGGCGCAAGTGCGGAAGCATGCCATCCGCCAGCGAACGTGGATCAATTTCGATACCGCGCTCAGCGTCATCGGCAAAATTAAAATGTTGTTCAACTAAAGCCATTAAACGGCTCATTTGCTGCGCAGATAAAAAGGTAGGGGTTCCGCCGCCTAAATGAAGTTGTTCAACATGGTAATCAGCAAATAAGGTGGCTTGTTCAGCAATTTCAATTGCCAAGTTATCTAAATAGATATCCGCTTTTGATTGGTGACGTGTAATAACCTTATTACAGCCACAGTAATAACAAAGCTGGCTGCAAAAAGGGATATGGATATACAGCGACAAAGAGCGGCTTTTAGATGCCGTAATCGCGTCAATCATACTTTGTTGGTTGTAACCATCAACAAGAGACAATGCCGTCGGGTAAGAGGTATATCGTGGTCCAGAAATATTGTACTTGTTGATCAGAGATTGATCCCAGCTAGGTAAATTTATCACAGTCAGCACTCCGCAATTGATTAAGAGGCCATTTTAGCGAGTTTAGGCATTTTGCTATTTGATCTAGAACAATGTCGGAGGCTACAAACTAAGTGGCATGCTTTAAGGTAACTGAAAAACCGAAAAGTTTACTATTTGAGCAGTTAGTTTACTGATTGTTAAAATAAAGAGTTTTGCTAGTGACAAGGTTAAAAAAAGTTTTTATACTGCAACCCGCTTTAGAGACTTAACATCCTAAACGCATCACAAAAAATTAGCTTCGGCTAATACAATGGCCCCTTAGCTCAGTTGGTTAGAGCACACGACTCATAATCGTTAGGTCCCCAGTTCAAGTCTGGGAGGGGCCACCATTTTCTTTTTCAAGTTATTTAAAATCAATGCGTGATAGCTATTCTATACGAAGCTGTTCCACTCTTATTTTGATACATCAAATTTTTCTTCAATTAAAAAATAATAATTTACATACTCTCTTAGGAAAGTGTCGTCATTGTTTTTATAATATAAACTAATAGATACAATGACTTATTGAGCTAACACCTACTCGCAATAATACCTAGTTAATTTTAAGGACTAACCCCGACCTTGAGGGTGTTAGAAGTTTCTCATTTACGAGTGTATGGATTCGGAACGTGGGTGATAAAGGAAAAATGACCTAACTCAACTAAATAAAATACAGCCTTGTTATTGATGTATCTTCCTTGTCTCAAAATAGATTATTTAATTAAGCGTGTGGATACAAAAAGCCGATGTGTAACATCGGCTTTTTGAACATGTATGATTAAGTCACTTTACTTATTTGTAACCATTAGGGTTGTTGCTTTGCCAGCGCCACGTATCTTGCATCATTTCATCAATGCCACGTTCGGCTCGCCAACCTAATTCGTTAAGCGCTTTCTCTGGCGCTGCGTAACACGCTGCAATGTCACCTGCTCGACGAGGTGAGATTTGATAGGGCACAGCCTGACCACTGGCTTTTTCAAAGGCTGTGACCATTTGCAGCACTGAATAACCATTCCCTGTGCCAAGGTTGAATACATGAGCACCAGTATCGTTTTTAATGCGGTTGAGTGCTTTTAAATGGCCAAGTGCTAAATCGACAACGTGGATGTAATCGCGCACACCTGTGCCGTCAACAGTGTCGTAGTCATCACCAAAAACCCCCAGCTTTTCTAACTTACCAACGGCTACTTGTGAAATATAAGGCAGTAAGTTATTTGGAATACCATTCGGGTCTTCGCCAATTAAGCCTGATTCGTGAGCCCCTACAGGGTTAAAGTAACGTAAAATAACAAATGCAAAGCGCTCGTCTGATTTGGCGATATCTTGCAGCATCATCTCTACCATTAATTTAGAGGTGCCATAAGGGTTTGTTGTGCCACCAACGGGGAAGTCTTCGCGAATAGGCAAGCTGGCTGGGTCACCATACACTGTAGCAGACGAGCTAAATACTAACTTGAAAACACCTGCATCGCGCATTGCATCAACGAGTGTTAACGTGCCTTGTACGTTGTTTTGGTAGTACTCAATAGGTTTAATAACCGATTCACCAACCGCTTTTAAGCCTGCAAAGTGAATGACGCTATCGATCGTATGTTCACGGAAAATGTTATCTAGGCAATCTCTATCAAGAATATCGCCTTCATAAAAAGTAACGTCTTTACCTGTGATTTGCTTAACGCGAGTCAACGACTCATTTGATGAATTGCTTAAGTTATCAAGCACAACAACCTCTGTGCCTTGCTGTAATAACTCTAAAACGGTGTGAGAACCGATGTATCCGGCTCCGCCGGTGACTAAAATGGTCATAAAATTTCCATGAACTAATACCAGGTTGAATTAGTCTTATTTCATCATATTCCGTGCAAAATTTCATAAATAAATTGTTATTTTTGAAAATTAAGCAAAAGCGGGGAAGCTTGTTTTTGGTTACATTTTGTACCATATTAGTAACACGAAAGTGAGGGAGTATTAAGCTATAGTTAATTCTCTACTGCTAGTTTTTTAACTATTGGCTCAACCTGTAACGTGGAGAGAAAGATGAATACAGTAAAAAAAATTGCCTTGGCTATGGTTGTTGTTCTACCTGCTTTTGCTCATGCAGGTGAAGCAAAAGTAAAGTGGCATGATTTTAATGACTACAGAGATGTGCGCCCAGGAAATAACTCACCGAAAGGGGCGTTTCATAAAAATGTAGCGAAAAACTTTGAGAAACATTTTAATAAACTAGCTGAGAAGCTACCTGAAGGATACACTTTTAATGTTGAGGTAACTGACCTTGATTTAGCGGGAGATGTCCAGTTTGGTGGTATCAATGAACTTCGAATCATTAAACCTATTTATTTTCCGCGTATTGATTTTAATTACTCAGTCACAGATAAAGACGGCAAGGTGGTTAGCGAAGCGAGTGATGTAAAACTCAAAGATATGGGCTTTATGGATCGCATTAAAATGGGTCGCGATGAAGCGTATTATTACGATAAACGTTTAATTACTGATTGGTTTGAAGATGAGTTATTACCTTCATTAAATAGTGCACAGTCGTGATGTTTGTAGATGTGGAACTTGGTTAGCACGTTGTACGCGTTTTTGAACCACTGAGGCACAGAGAAATAGTGTAATCTGTTTTGTCACGTGAAGTGACTTGGTGTCCTCGGTGGTTCAAGTATGTATTTATAACGCGTGTTAATCTACTTAAACGTCGCTAACAGTTGTAATAACTGTTGAAGTTTAATAACGGTTTTTTTAAGCTTTTCTTCATCTAAGCCATCATTACTTAGGCTCTCAACATCGGCTGCAACGTCGAGTACATATGGCTTAAAGCGTTTTGCTTCAAAATCAAAGCCGGCATCTTTTGCAAATAAGGCTTTGAACTTGCCATGCCCTTGCTGCTGTAAGTCATCTAATTTTTTATCAGCATCAAGTGCCTGACGGTAAACGATTTTTAAGTTAGCATTGAGCTGTTCAATGATTGAATCCATTTTTTTCCTAAAGCTTTAGACTGCAATGCCGATATAGTACGTGGATTGTAATAAAAAGTCAGGTAGTGAACTATGAATATATCAGGATCAAGCTTACCGGCGATGAGTGGCGGCGGCGAAAGCGCTGAAGTTTACAGCGCATCACTTGCTAAAAAACAGCAAAAAGCTGATGGTGCTGCGGCACTTGCACTTATCGAAGGCGCAGCGATGAATACAAGCGCTGCACAGACACCCGCTAAATCGGTGACTGCGACACTCGGTAATAACGTAAACGTTTACGTTTAAGCATTAAACTAGGTTGAGATCGATAGGCGTTTTACTTTTCTCGCCGCCGATCTCACGAACTAGTTTGGGTACTAAAAACCCTGGCAATGCTTCGAGCATGTGTGCCACTATTTCGCGTGCGCGCTGCTCAGTAATATCAAAATGACTCGCACCTTCTACTTTATCAAGTAAATGTAGGTAGTAGGGTAAGATATCAGCCTCAAACAATGCTTCACTCAAGGCTATTTGAGCATGGCTCGAGTCGTTAACATCCTTTAATAATACAGCTTGGTTTAATAACGTGACGTTAGCGGCTTTTAATTTTTGCATCGCAGCTTTAAAGTCAGCATCAATTTCGTTCGCGTGATTAATGTGATTCACTAACACCACTTTTAAAGGCGAACTTGCAAATCGCGCACACAGCTCATCGGTAATTCTTGCTGGGATAACCACTGGCAAACGACTATGAATACGCAAACGTTTTATTTGTGGTAATTGTTCAAGTTCATCCATAAACCAGTTAACAGCATCATCTTTGGCCATTAATGGGTCGCCACCACTTAAAATGACCTCATTGATATTTTTATCGGCTTTTATGTAGGCTAAAGCGTCAATTAAGCTGCGTTTATTTAATTGGTTTTCTTGATACGGAAAATGGCGTCTAAAACAATAGCGGCAATTCACGGCACAGCCGGTTTTAAACATGACCAAAACACGAGAGCGGTACTTATGTAATAACCCCGGTTGGTTATTATCTTGCTCTTTTAACGGGTCTTTATCGTAGCCTGTTTGCGCTAAAAATTCTTGGTGACGTGGCATCACTTGTAGCAAAAGTGGATCGTTTATATCACCAAAACGCATTTTTTTGATAAAAGGCAGAGGCACACGTACAGGAAAAAGACTACGAGCTTGGAGGTCTTTTTCGTCTACTACACTTGATAAACCTAGCATTTCTAGCAAACGTTCAGGGCAGGTGACAACATTTGCTAATTCTTTTTGCCAGTTTTTATGCAAATTTACTTCATTTCTTTGTATCATTGACACGTAGATTACTCGAAATTATTTAGACAGAGGAAACGATGGCGAATTATAGCACCAATGAGTTCAAGGGCGGCCTAAAAATTATGTTAGACGGCGAGCCTTGTAGCATCCTAGAAAATGAAATGGTAAAGCCAGGTAAAGGTCAGGCGTTTAACCGTGTTCGTATTCGTAAACTTATCACAGGTAAAGTACTAGAAAAAACATTTAAGTCGGGTGAAACGGTAGAAGGTGCTGACGTAATGGATACCGATCTAGCGTATCTATACACTGACGGTGAATTCTGGCATTTCATGAACAACGAAACATTTGAGCAAATCGCTGCTGACGAAAAAGCACTAGGCGACAATGCTAAATGGTTAGTTGAAAACGATGTATGTACTATCACGCTTTGGAACGGTAACCCAATTGCTGTTACTCCACCGAACTTTGTTGAACTAGAAATCACAGAAACGGATCCAGGTCTTAAAGGTGACACAGCCGGTACGGGCGGTAAACCAGCAACATTAAGCACGGGTGCGGTTGTACGCGTTCCTCTATTTGTACAAATTGGCGAAGTGATCAAAGTTGATACTCGCAGCGGTGAGTACGTAAGCCGCGTTAAGTAATAGGCTTTAAAAAGTTTAATTGATAAAATCCCAGCTTCTGCTGGGATTTTTTTTTGGAGACTGTATGTCCACTGCTGTTTGGCAACCAAGCGCTGATATTGCTACTTTACGCGAGCGAGCTGCGATCATTCGCCGTATTCGCGAATTTTTCTATGAGCGTGAGGTGATGGAAGTTGAAACACCGACTCTTAGTGCGGCCAGTGTTACCGATGTACACCTAGCCAGTTTTAGTACCGAGTTTGTGGGCCCAGGTCATGCAGGTGGTTTGCCGTTATATTTACAAACCTCGCCTGAGTTTGCGATGAAACGATTATTGGCGGCAGGATCGGGTGCTATCTTTCAATTGTGTAAAGCGTATCGCAACGAAGAAGCGGGTAGTCATCATAACCCTGAATTTACCATGCTTGAATGGTATCGCCCAGGTTTCGACGAATTTGCGCTTATGGATGAAATGGACGAGCTTATGCAGCTTGTACTGGGTGTTGACGCGGCTGAGCGTTTAACTTACCAACACGCGTTTATAAATGCATTAGGTATAGATCCATTAACTGCTGACATGAGTACGTTACAGCACGTAGCAAGCGAACAAGGGTTTGCTGATATTGCCGCGCATGAAACGCATCGCGATACGTTGTTGCAGCTGTTATTTTGCATGAAGGTTGAGCCAACTATCGGCCAAGAAAAGCCATGTTTTGTTTACCATTTTCCAGCTTCGCAAGCGGCACTTGCGCAAATTTGTCAGCATGACAATCGCGTTGCTGGGCGTTTTGAGCTGTATTTCAAAAATATGGAGTTGGCTAACGGTTTCAATGAACTTACCGATGGTAAAGAGCAAGCCGCGCGTTTTACTGAAGATAATCAATATCGCCAAGCAAATGGTTTAAAACAGGTACCGATGGATACGCGCTTGATTGCAGCGCTTGAGCATGGCTTACCACAATGTGCAGGTGTGGCGCTGGGGATTGACCGTTTAATTATGCTTGCAACGAACAAGCAAAAGATTAAAGACGTGATCACCTTTGATGTGGAACGAGCTTAAATGCAGGAACCTTTAACTCAAACCGAATAATTCATTGAGTCGTGATATTCGCAGTTGAATCCCTTGTTACATGGTTATGTAGAAGCAGATTCATCCGCGAAAATCAGGTGATAATAAGCGCTGGTTAAAACCAGCGCCTTCACGACTTACAGTTCGTAAATAAATGTCACACCGGCCACCATCGGTTCGCCCAATTGTGTGTATGTGTGAGTGGCGTAACCATCCAGTGGGTCGTTACCAAACTCAAAACCACGGGTTGGTACATCTTCATCAAATAAGTTTCGTGCCCACGCATTGATGCTCCAGTTTTCACTTTCATAACCTAACGATGCGTTTACTAAGTTAGAGCTCGGTGCTTTTGAGTTATGGCTATCTGAGAAGTAATAATCATCTTTGCCTTCAACACCAATCGATGCATAAAGTGCAGGGGTAAAGTTATAGCGTGCCGTAAATGCATATTGATACTTCGGTGCTTGTGCTTGGTCGCGGCCATCTTGATCAAGGCCTGATTGGGCTACAAAGTCATTAATTTCAGTATTTAAATAGCCCGCACTCCCAGTAAGTAATAAATTCTCGGTTGCTTGGTAGCTGCCTTCTATTTCTAACCCGTAGTTTTCACCAGAGCTTGCGTTATCAATATAGCCCGTGAACTTTTGCCCTTCGACTTGCCATGATTTCAACTGCATATCTTCACGGTACATGTAAAATGCAGCCAAGCGCAGGACGAATTTATCGTCAAGTGAGCTGCCTTTCACACCAAACTCACCACTCCAAAGGTATTCAGGGGCAAATGAGGTGTGGTTAGCAAAAAAGTCAGCGTCAAGATTTAAGCCTTCATCTTTCGCTTTTGCTAACGCCTCAGAGTTAATACCGCCAGCTTTGTAGCCACGAGTTATACTGGTGTAAATCATAGTGCGGTCAATGACTTGATATTCAAGAGCAAGTTTACCACCGATCATCACATCATCGGTTTCTTCAATAAAACCATTGTTGTCAATGTAATCACCTTTATATTGTTCTACACGCAATCCTGTGATTAAGGTTGTTTTAGGGCCAATAGGCGTTGTTAGCTGGCCATATGCTGCAAGGTTAGTTGTTTCATAATTTGATGCAAAAGGTTGTGCCAACCATGTATATTGGCGTTCTAAGTCAACTTCGCGTCCTTGGTAATAAATACCCGCCACCCAGTCGCCAGATTTACCGTTAAATTGGAGTTCTGCTGCATGGTCTTTACGGTCTCGTAAATAGGCGTCTGTTGAGCTGTAGCCCCATTCATGTAAGCCAGCTGCACACAATTGTGGCTGTGTTTCATCGTTACAAACCCAGTCTTCGTCATAGCTGTATAACAGTTCGCTGTCGATGCCAGATACGTTCAGACTGACATCAAACCAATCAAAACCGGTATAAATATTTGCAAGACCCACCGCAATGCTTTCTTGATTATCTTCACCAGGCTCATCAGCTACACTGTAGCGGCTGTTATCAAGGGTGAAAGCATCATAGCCATTATTAATATCGATATAATGCACACTTAGCTCTGTGCGTAAGTTATTTGTAAGTTGGCTATGCAGTTTAAAGCGAGAAACAAGTTCATCTTGCTGTTGCGTATCTTTATTTAAATATATATTTTCAACATAGCCATCAGACTCGCGTTGATAAAGACTTGCGCGTACGCTTGTATCGTCAGTAATACCTGTACCTGCTGCAATGCCTGCTTCGTAGCTATTATAATTACCTGCACCGAGTTGCACTTTTACACTCGGATTGAGCGTTGGCGCTGTTGATTCCATTTGAATCATGCCTGCTAATGCATCTGCACCAAAACGTGTCCCCTGTGGGCCACGGTATATTTCTACTTGGTCTATATCAAATAACAGTGAGCTTCCCCCTAGGCCAGAGTAGTTTATGCCGTCAATCACTAAGCCAACAGATGGATTAATGGGATCAACAAATTGTGAGCGTAAACCCACACCACGAATTTGCACAAAACGACCGCGTGATGCACCCGAAGTAAAGTTTACATTGGCTGCACTGGCTAGCATTTCATCTAAAAATTTCGCTCCACGCTGATTAATTTCATGGTCTGAAAAAAGGCTTGCGCTGGCACTTAACGTTTGAATACTTTCTTTTTTGAAATCGCCCGTAACTAAAATAGTTTCAAGCTCTGTGTCTTCAGCGTAAGCAATCGATGAAGCTGCAAATAATGGCAAAATAGCAGCTGATAATAATGATAAACGTCGTTTCATGCGGTTCTTAACTCCATTTTAGGGACTGCTATTCTAGCAAGCCTACTGGCCAAATGAGTATTTATACCTAAAAAAAGTGAATCTTTAGCTTGTTTAGGTATTTATGATATAAACGCAGGCAATTATACGTAAATTGATTAGGAATACGACTATGACCTTTAAAGTTGACTTTAAAGTGCGAGACTATGAATGCGATCTGCAAGGAATTGTTAATAACAGTGTTTACTTTAATTACTTAGAGCATGCCCGCCATGAGTTCCTACATGCTAAAGGGGTCGACTTTGCAAAGCTTGCGCGAGAAAAAATTAACCTAGTGGTGCTTCGCAGTGAAATGGATTACAAAGCATCTTTAGTGCCGGGCGATGAGTTTTATGTGGCCGTTGAGCCGCAGAGAGTGAGTCGTTTAAAGTTTGCTTTTAAGCAGACCGTTTACCGTAAACATGATGATAAAGTGATGCTAAGCGCCTTAGTAATCGGCACCTCTGTCAATGAAAAAGGGCGTCCTTTTTTACCAGAAGAAGTCGATAACTTATTTAAATAACGCCCGTTGTTCTATTAAGAGCTAGCTTAGAACATTTTTTTACAGATAAAACATGTTTTTTTAACGATCAAAGTCGTTAAATGTTGTTATTATTATCGCATTGAAATTTTGGTCGTAAAAAAATATGAAGTTAGTAGCCTTGCCTATTCTTTTTGTACTATTTTGCATGGGCTGCTCATCGACAGGGAAGGTCACCAGTGAGCAATTAAAATATACACAGTGGCAATTATCAAAAGTTAACGGGTTAGCCATTAGCGTATCGCAAAAAGCGTCAATGCGTTTTATTGAAGCGATGCAAGTTAATGGGTTTGCTGGTTGTAACAAGTTTTTTGGTGAAGGTCAGCTTGTTGAAGATACCTTAACAGTGAAAAAGCTAGGTATGACACGTAAATCGTGCGGTGATCAACTTGATGAACTTGAAAAGAAACTGCTGTCGACGCTAAAACAAGGCGCGGTCATTTCGCTAAATGGCGAGCAGCTTACTTTGCAAGGGGCGCACCATTTTACTTTCATTAATACGGCTCCCTAATAAGGCGAATTAGTATTAAAACTAAAGCGCTTGCAGCGGATTTTTAACTAACGTACACTGATTACGTTTTTATAAAACAACGAATTTATACTTGTCGGAGTGCCTTCAATAAGGCTGAGATCGCGAAAGCGGGATCCGTGAACCTGATCAGGCTAACACCTGCGTAGGGAACAAGCTGCCTCATAGGGCGCTTGTGCGCCAAAAAATGGGGCATAAGTTGCTAAGCTTAGGCTGCAATTGTAAGTGAAATAACTTACTAACGATCCAATGGCGTTTGCCACTCTCTATTGCACCTGCAATATCTGACAAGACAATCCTTAAAGCAATGAGGTAAGTCATGTCAAACACTACAACTAAACCGTCTCGCCGCGAAATTCGTGCGGCTGCATCTGATTATATTTATAACTTAACAGGGCAACCTTTCCCTAATTCGCACAAAGTATATGTTGAAGGCACGCAAGAAAACGTGCGTGTCGGAATGCGCGAAATAACCCTCAGTGATACCTTCATAGGTGGAACCGAAGAGAACCCCGTGTTCGAGCCGAATGCGCCAATTCGTGTGTATGATACATCGGGTCCATATACCGATCCTGATTTTAAACTCGACGTACGCAAAGGGCTAGAAAAGTACCGCGAACAGTGGATAGAAAAACGTGGTGACACGGAAATTCTTGATTCAGTTACCTCGCAGTTTTCGCAGCAACGAATGGCTGACGAAGGTTTAGACCATATTCGCTTTGAGCACCTCCCAAAAATACGCCGTGCGAAAGCAGGTAAAAATGTGACGCAAATGCATTATGCACGCCAAGGCATTGTAACGCCTGAAATGGAATACGTGGCTATTCGTGAAAATATGGGCCGTGCAAAAATTCGTGAAGAGCTCCTTGCTGCACAGCATAAGGGAGAGTCATTCGGAGCCAGTATCCCCGATTTTATAACCCCTGAATTTGTGCGCGATGAAATTGCCCGTGGCAGAGCCGTGTTACCTAACAATATTAACCACCCTGAAACCGAACCAATGATCATTGGCCGTAATTTCCTTGTAAAAGTGAACGCGAATATTGGTAATTCATCGGTCACTTCGTCTATTGAAGAAGAGGTCGAAAAAATGGTGTGGTCGACTCGTTGGGGCGCAGATACGGTGATGGACTTATCAACGGGTCGTTATATTCATGAAACCCGTGAATGGGTCGTACGTAATTCACCCGTGCCAATTGGTACCGTACCAATCTATCAAGCACTTGAAAAAGTAAATGGGGTTGCCGAAGACCTCACTTGGGAGATTTTCCGCGATACTTTGATTGAACAAGCGGAGCAAGGTGTCGACTATTTTACTATCCATGCTGGTGTGTTACTTCGTTATGTGCCAATGACTGCAAAGCGTGTCACGGGTATTGTATCGCGCGGCGGCTCAATCATGGCAAAGTGGTGTTTAGCACATCACAAAGAAAACTTCTTATACACGCACTTTGAAGAAATTTGTGAAATTTTAAAACAATATGATGTGTGTTTTTCATTGGGCGATGGTTTGCGTCCAGGTTCAATTGCCGATGCCAACGACGAAGCACAGTTTAGCGAATTACGTACACTAGGTGAGCTGACTAAGCTTGCATGGAAGCATGATGTACAAGTGTTTATTGAAGGCCCAGGTCATGTGCCAATGCATATGATTAAAGAAAACATGGAAGAGCAACTAAAGCATTGTGAAGAAGCACCTTTTTATACGCTTGGCCCATTAACGACTGATATTGCACCGGGTTACGACCATTTCACCTCGGGTATTGGGGCTGCACAAATTGCGTGGTATGGCTGTGCCATGTTGTGTTATGTCACCCCTAAAGAGCACTTAGGCTTACCGAATAAAGAAGATGTAAAAGAAGGTCTTATCACCTACAAAATTGCCGCACACGCAGCCGATTTAGCCAAAGGCCATCCAGGGGCACAAGAGCGTGATAACGCGTTATCGAAGGCACGCTTCGAGTTCCGTTGGCACGACCAATTTAACCTAGGTTTAGACCCTGAACGCGCCCGTGAGTATCATGATGAAACTCTGCCACAAGAGTCTGGCAAAATAGCCCATTTTTGCTCTATGTGCGGTCCTAAATTCTGCTCGATGAAAATAACTCAAGAAGTACGTGATTACGCGAAAGATCTAGAAGCGCGAGGTATCGACCCTAACAATGTAGGCGATGCTATCGAAATTAAGATGGTCGATGTTGAAGCAGAGATGAAAGCGAAATCCGACGAGTTCAAAAAAACGGGTTCTGAAATTTATCATAAAGCAATTTAACCAAGGAGCTAGGTGCTAGAAAACGAGGCGCTAGAATGATTATCTCGCGCGAATTATCTAGCACCTAGAACGTTTATGTCTTTTAAAATAGCAATTTTGGGATTTGGTTTAACAGGACGACTTACTGCTTTAGCACTCTCTAAAGTGCATCAAGTCAGCGTGTATGAGCAAGATGATCAACACGCAGCAAACAGTGCCGGAAATGTTGCTGCGGCTATGCTCGCACCGCTGGCTGAGTCGGTATTATGTGAGCAAGATATAGCGCTGCAGGGGCTGGCGAGCATTCAACGCTGGCAGCAGATTATTAGTGAACTGGATGAGCCTGTGTATTTTCAGCAAGCGGGCAGTTTGGTGGTTGCTCATCAGCAAGATAAAGGCGATTTACACAGTTTTATTAGCCGCTTAAAACCATTAGCCGAGCATACAGCTGACACAGTGAGCAGCGCGCAAATAGCAGATCTTGAGCCTGAGCTTGCTGGACGCTTTCACCAAGGGGTGTATTTACCCTGCGAAGGCCAGCTCGATAACCAGGCCTTCTATGCTGCGAGCTATAAGCAATTAGTTGCTCGTCAAGTCAGCTTTAATTGGCACTCACACATTACTTTAACAGGTCATAAGGTGAATGGACAAAGTTATGACTTTGTTTTTGATTGTCGGGGATTAGGGGCAAAAACAGCTTTACCTAGCCTTCGTGGTGTGAGAGGAGAAGTGGCACGCTTATATGCACCAGAAGTAAATCTGTCTCGGCCAGTACGCCTTATGCATCCGCGCTACCCCATTTATATTGCACCTAAACCGAATCATCAGTTTGTGATTGGAGCGACTGAAATTGAATCGCACGACACAGGCAAAGTCACCGTGCGCTCAGCACTTGAGTTATTGTCGGCGGCTTATACGGTTCACAGTGGTTTTGCTGAAGCGCGTATTGAAAGTTTGCAATCAGGGCTTCGTCCTGCATTTGCAGATAACCGTCCACAGGTGACCCGAGAAGGGAGAGTTATAAGCCTTAATGGCTTATATCGTCATGGTTATTTATTAGCGCCTTATGTTGTCGATGAAGCAATTAGCTTAATGGCTTAGGGGGTCATAATGAAAATAGTAATAAATGGTCAATCAGCTGTTGTGGCTGAGCAAATATCGCTTAGCGAGGCGTTGGCAAACTATGGGGCTAGGCCGCCATTTGCTGTGGCTGTAAACGGCGACTTTGTACCACGCAGCCAATGCGAAACAAAAACTCTTAACGAGGGTGACAGCATTGAGCTTTTGTCACCCATTCAAGGAGGTTAGCATGGATAGTTTTACTATTTATGGTGAACAAATACGCAGCCGCTTACTCATTGGTTCTGCATTGTATCCTTCGCCCAGTATAATGACAGAATCAATTGTGGCCTCTGGGGCTGATATTGTTACCGTGTCATTAAGGCGCCAACAAAGTGCGCAAGCCGGCGATGATTTTTGGCAGTTAATAAAAAACACCGGGCTTAAAGTGCTCCCAAATACAGCAGGGTGTCACAGTGTGAAAGAAGCGGTTACTCTTGCTCAAATGTGCCGTGAGGTTTTTGCCACTGATTGGATCAAGCTTGAGCTGATTGGTGATGAATATAATTTGCAGCCCGATCCTTTTGCGTTACTCGAAGCAACAAAAATACTATTAGATGAGGGCTTTAAAGTACTGCCTTACTGCACCGATGACTTAGTGTTATGCCAGCGTCTTGCTGATTTAGGCTGTGAAGTGCTGATGCCTTGGGGTGCGCCTATTGGAACAGGTAAAGGGTTACTGAACCCCTATAACCTAAGAATGATCCGAGAGCGTTTGCCTAGTCATACCTTAATCGTTGAT
The DNA here is from genome assembly GCF_053628915.1 of Pseudoalteromonas sp. MBR-15. Classification (NCBI taxonomy): domain Bacteria; kingdom Pseudomonadati; phylum Pseudomonadota; class Gammaproteobacteria; order Alteromonadales; family Pseudoalteromonadaceae; genus Pseudoalteromonas; species Pseudoalteromonas sp. MBR-15. Next base: position 5,435 of record NZ_JBRJHH010000019.1, on the reverse strand, counting down.
GCTGGATTAGGGTTACCTTCGCATGCCTGCCAAGCCCTTGAATTAGGGTATGATGCGGTATTATTAAATTCGGCAATCGCTGGAGCTGGGTGCCCAGTTACAATGAGCCATGCATTTCGCAGTGCCGTTGAGGCAGGCAGATACAGCTATTTAGCCAAAGCGATGCCCGAAAAAGACGTAGCCAGCCCATCAACACCTACTATGGGCATGCCATTTTGGCATCAAAATTAAAGAAGAGGAAAACATGAATCAGGTTGTATGGAGCATAGCGGGATCTGATTCCGGCGGCGGGGCTGGAATTCAAGCCGATATTAAAGCGATGCAAAGCTTTTCAGTGCATTGCTGCACCGTGATCACGGCTTTAACAGCACAAAATAGTTTAGGTGTTGAGGCCTTAAATCCCATTTCAACTGAGGTGATTGAATCTCAATTACAAGCTTTAGTAACCGATATGCCCGCCACGGTGATAAAAATCGGCATGTTGGCGAATGTGCAGCAAATTCAGTTAATAAGTGAACATTTAAAACATTATAAAAACACCTGGGAAGTGCCGCCTTTGGTTGTCTATGACCCTGTGGCGATAGCTTCCAGTGGCGATTTACTCACAGAAGAAGATACCGTGAGTGCAATTAAAGAGTGTTTATTACCGTGGGTAGATGTTGTTACACCCAATACCCACGAAACGCAGTTACTGACCGGAGTGTATTTAATTGGCCCAAGTGCAGTAAAAGAAGCTGCGCAAAAGCTGCAAAGTTATGGCGCAAAATCGGTCATCATCAAAGGTGGTCATTGGGACTACCCAAGTGGTTATTGCATCGATTACTGCCTGCAAGATACACACGAGTACTGGCTTGGAAATGAAAAAATTCAAACACCGCATAGCCATGGCACCGGGTGTAGTATGGCCTCAGTGATTGCTGCTTGCCTAGCAAAGCGTTATCCACTGAAAGACGCATTTATTCTCGCAAAAGCGTATATAAACCAAGGTTTAAAAGCGGCAGTGCGTTACGGTGAAGGAATTGGCCCTGTTGCACACACTCATTTTCCGGTTAATTTAGCAGATTACCCACAAGTGATTGAAGCGGGGAGTTGGCTTGGTGATGAACTCGACTTTGATCACCCTAGCAATTTTACTATGGCGGCTGGTTTTGCTGAGTGTCAGTCTAAAAAGCTCGGCTTATATGCAGTAGTCGACAGTGTTGATTGGTTAGAAAAGTGTTTAGCTGAAGGCGTTAAAACCGTACAGCTACGAATCAAAAATACAGATGATGCAACGCTAGATGAGGCCATTGCCAGTGCTGTTATGCTTGGTCAAAAATACGATGCGCAGGTGTATATTAATGACTATTGGCAACTGGCGATTAAGCACGGTGCATATGGAGTTCATTTAGGCCAAGAAGACCTACAAACGGCTAATTTAATTGCTATAAAAGAGGCTGGCTTGCGTTTAGGCGTCTCGACCCATGGTTTTTATGAAATGCTGCGCGCCCATAATTATCGCCCGAGCTACATGGCATTTGGTGCAATTTACCCAACCACCACAAAAGATATGACAGGGCAAATTCAAGGCCTAGAAAAGCTTGAAAAATTTGTCCCGTTAATGGCCGACTACCCAACAGTTGCCATTGGTGGCATTGATGTGTCACGTGCAGAGCAAGTGGCAAATACCGGGGTAGGCAGTGTGGCTGTGGTGCGAGCAATTACCGAAGCCGAAGATTACCCCGCTGCGATTGCTAAACTCAAACAATGTGTTGAAGGCGACTCAGAAGCATGAGTGCGTTAAGCGATAAAGAGCGCATACGTTACAGCCGCCACTTAATGCTTAAAGAAGTGGGATTGGAGGGGCAGCAAATATTAAAGGCCGCACATATTGCGGTAGTAGGTGCTGGTGGGCTTGGCTCACCTGCGCTACTTTATTTAGCTGCGGCTGGGGTGGGTAAGCTCACGTTGATTGATAATGACAATGTCGAGCTTTCAAATTTACAGCGACAAATTTTGTATAAAGTTAATCACTTAGGGCAAGCAAAAACACAGGCAGCCTCGAAAGTGTTAGCAAGCTTAAATAACCAAATTAGTATTGAGCCCATTTGCCAAAGACTTGATGAAAAAAACCTTGCAGACGTTTTACAAGGGGCCGACATCGTACTCGATTGCAGTGATAACTTTGCCACTCGTTACTTAATTAATCGCTATTGTTTAGCGCACACAATCCCGCTCATTTCAGCCGCTGCGATTGCCACACAAGGGCAACTAATGTGCTTTGACTTTCGCAATTCCGACAGCCCCTGTTATGGCTGTGTATTCCCGCAAACAGATGATCAACCAGTATTAAATTGTGATAACGCGGGTGTAATAAGCCCATTACTGGGAGTCATGGGCAGTATGCAAAGCTTACTGGCGGTTAATATACTGTTAGGCCATAAAACGGGCAGCGAGTTTATTCAATTTGATGGGCTGACTTTACAGCAGCTACGTTTTACACCTCACAAAGATAGCGAATGCGCAGAATGCAAAAAGCAGGCTTGAAGCCTGCTTTTTAATTTTTGTATAACTAAGATGGTTAGTCTTTGATTGTCGCAAATGGTGTGCCCATGCGAGTGATTGTTTCTGGGTGTTGGTCAGATAAAAACTCAGCTTGGTTTGCACCCCAGGCTAAAATCACGGTAGACCCTAACTTAAAGCGACCCATTTCTTCGCCTTTTTTCAAAGTGATTGCGTTATCACCTTTGGTAGGGTAGTTCCAGCTGAATACATCTTTACCGGCAGGTGGTGTAACGGTACCTGCCCATATGGTTTCGATGCTGGCTACAATCGTTGCACCTACCAGTACCATCGCAAGTGGGCCTATGTCAGTTTCGAAAATTGCAACCACACGTTCATTACGCGCAAATAAGTTAGGGACGTTTTGCGCCGTAAGCGGATTCACTGAGAATAAATCACCTGGTACATAAATCATTTTACTCAGCGTACCATCAATCGGCATGTGAATACGGTGATAGTCTTTCGGTGCTAAATAGATTGTTGCGAACTTACCACCCAAAAATGGCACAGTATCGTCTTCGTTACCACCTAGTAATGCCTGTAAGCTGTAGTCGTGCCCTTTAGCTTGAATTATTTGACCATCTACTACGTCACCTAATTGGCTAATCGCACCATCAACTGGGTGAGCAATAATGTCTTTTTCTTCTGCAAGTGGGCGAATACCTTCCTTTAAAGGGCGAGTAAAAAATTCATTAAAGGTTTTGTAATGAGCTGGATCGGGGTATTTAGCCTCACTCATATCAATTTTATATTGTTTGATGAATAGCTTGATTAACGCCGTGGTTACGCCACCCGCTTTCGCTGCTGCTAACTTGCCGACCATGCGCGAAATGAAATGTTTTGGCATGGCATACTGCATGGCAATTTTGAATTTATCTAAACTCACTTGTTATTTCCTAAATAGTTATACGCGAGGAGCGCGTGCACCCGCACGGCCATCGGCCATAGTTTCTAAAATTCGGTGGTAACTGTCAAAACGAAGTTCTGAAATATCTCCATCATCAACCGCTTGGCGAATGATACAGCCCGGATCATTTAGATGTTTACAGTCACGAAAACGACAGCCGCCAATAAAGTCACGGAACTCTTTAAAGCACCAAGTTACGCGTTCAACATCTAAATGCCATAGGCCAAACTCACGGATCCCTGGTGAATCAATAAGGTTACCGCCAGAGGGTAAGTGATGTAAACGTGAAACGGTTGTTGTGTGTTGCCCAAGACCACTATTTTCAGAGACTTCCTGAGTTAAAATAGCAGCGTCGGGTAAAACAGTATTAACTAACGTTGATTTACCCACACCACTTTGACCCACAAAGATGCTGTTTTTATCTATTAACGTTTGTTTAAGCTCATCAATACCTTGGCCCGTTTTATTACTGACGAGTAATACTTGATAGCCCAGTTCACGATAAATATCGAGAATTTCATTAATATAGGCGAGTCCTTCATCGTCAATTAAATCGATTTTGTTGAGCACTAAAATCGGCTCTATGCCCATGTCTTCACAGGCAACTAAATAACGGTCGATAATGTTAGGAGTAAACTCAGGTAATACCGCTGACACCATTAAAATTTGGTCGATATTAGCTGCAACGACTTTCACTCCGTCATAAAAATCTGGACGTGTAAGCTGCGAGCGACGTTCGTGAGTTGCTTCGATGACACCGGCTAAGTCACCCTCACTCACTTTGGCGCGACGAAATATCACTTCATCCCCGCAAACAAGGCTTGATACAGTGCGACGAATGTTACAGCGCAGCACATCACCAGAGTCCGTTTCGATATCTGCATGTTGTCCAAAACGGCTTAATACAACGGCATTTTCAGCAGGGCCTAAATTGTCGTTTTGCCATTGCACGGCTGCGCCCTTGTCTTGCTTTTTATCAGCATTAGACAAACGTTTTTGATGATTGGCCTTAATCCGACGAGACTGGCCTTTACTTAATTTCTTTTGTTTTGCCACTTTTGGCCTATAACTTGATTAAATGTCGGGCTTTTTGAAAAAAAAGCTTTAGGTCGACTGATGATACTAATATGATATATCTAAATGCGTTGGATCTAAAGGAAAGCACCGCTAAGGTAACTATGTCTTTTCATAAATCAAATCTTATCTGGCTCGACCTGGAAATGACTGGCCTCGAACCAGCAACAGATAAAATACTCGAAATTGCCACTGTTGTCACCGACAGTGAGTTAAACATCTTGGCTGAAGGCCCTGTTATTGCTATTCATCAAAGCGATGAATTACTTGATGACATGGACGAGTGGTGTACGACCCAACATGGTCAATCAGGTTTAACAGCCCGCTGCAAAGCAAGTTCTTTCACTGAGCAAGATGCCATTGAGCAAACATTGGCGTTTTTGAAACAGTGGGTACCTGCTGGCGCATCGCCTATGTGCGGAAATTCAATCGGCCAAGACCGTCGATTCATGAATAAGTACATGCCGGAATTGGAAGACTATTTTCATTATCGCAACCTTGATGTAAGCACTATTAAAGAGCTTGCGCGCCGCTGGAAGCCTGAGGTTCTTGCTCAAGTGAACAAAAAAGGTTCACACCTTGCCCTTGATGATATAAAAGATTCAATTATGGAATTAAAGGTTTACCAAGAAAAATTCTTTAATTTGTAAAAAACATTTGCAAACACATCGGATTATTGTAGAATCCTGCCCCGCTTAAGACGTTAACCCTCGCGGGGTTAGTGTGTCTTTAGCTAAACTTTATAGTTGAAATTTGTGGCACTAGCTCAGTTGCCAGAACGTTTTACCGCAACCTTTAGGTTGTGCATCAACGTACAAATCACTGACTATTTGAATGCGGCACTAGCTCAGTTGGTAGAGCGCAACCTTGCCAAGGTTGAGGTCACGAGTTCGAGCCTCGTGTGCCGCTCCAA